>DLVK01000544.1:0-10718 GCA_003444235.1 Rhodospirillaceae bacterium | reverse complement strand
CAACGATCCCCGGCGTAAAACGTGTCCATGTCATGACACCGAGCTGGCTTGACGGAAATATGGGTGCGTTGCCGCAACGGGCCGATTTCGTCATGGATGCGGAATATCCGGTCCGCATAATCCAGGGTTCGGGAACGACCGGCGAACCCAAGGCAATGATCGTCACAGCCCAGGCGCAGGAATACCGCTTGCGCGAAAAGATGACACAGATAGATCTTGGCCAGCGCTCGCGTACGATCCACGAAATGCCGTTCAACGTTGCGGGGGAATTTTTTACCGCGACAGCCTGCCTACGCGCCGGCGGCGCTTGCATATGGGATCCTGCCCGCAGCCTCACAGAAGCGATTGAACACCATAAGGCGACGCACGGAACATTAATTATCGGCTCCTTAATGCAAAGCCTCGCGAGACTGCCTGACGATTACAAAAAACCCAAAAAATTTTCGATACGGACTTTCGGAGGCCCCCTGACCGAAGACCTGAGAAATCAGGCACTCGACCGGCTCGCCGATAACGTTGTCGCGCTTTACGGCGCAAACGAGCTCCCTGGGGTCGCCTACCTCGACCCCGATGGTACCGGCCATATTCGGCCCGAAGTGCAAGTTGAAATTCTGGACGAGGACGGTAATCCCGCTGTCGGGGTCGCCGGTGAAATTCGTCTCAAGGCGCCCTATATGGTCAACGGCTATATAAACGACCCGGCTGCGTATAAGGAAAAATTTCGAGACGGTTGGTTCTATCCCGGCGATTACGGTGTCATGCCAGAACCCGGCAAATTGAAAATTCTCGGCCGTAGCGACGACTTGCTTAATCTCAATGGTGTCAAGTTTCATCCGTCCGGCATCGAATCCCGGCTCGCACAGACCGACGGCATCAGCGAGTTATGCGTCACCGTCCTGGAAGGCGACGAAAGGAACAATCGGGTCTGCATATGCGTCGTACTCGAGCCGGGTCACGACGTATCGAAAATAGTTCCCGCATTGAATGCCAGCCTGCCACCGATCATGTCGGATGCCTTCATCGTCGGCGTGAATGAACTACCGAAGACCGCAAACGGAAAAATCCGACGCCGCGAACTAAAAGAAATGCTGAAGGACGCGGTACTTGCGGCCGCAAAGGACGAGCAGTGACGGCAGCGATTTGGACCCTTACCTACGAGATTGCGCCCGACAACCGTGCGCGTTATCTCGATTGGTTTCACGACATTCATATTCCGGAAAAATTATCCAGAGCAGGCTACCGTTGGGCAGGGCATTATCAGTCAACAGATAGCGACCGCTACGTGGCTTTTTTCGGCGGCGACAGCACTCGGGTCTTTTTCGATCCCAGCCCCGCCCAGCTCAAGCAATCTCAGGACGATCTGACACGCGAAATGATTGCCCTTCGGCAAAATCCAAGCAGCTATGTTTTTACCGAAGAATGGGATTGCGTAGGCCCCGACATCGAAGATCGGCCAGGAGCAGCGATTGAACTTCTGACTGGCGCAGCTGAAGAGGACGATGCCTTCAATGCCTGGCTCGCCCAGGAAATGATGCAGGTATTCTGTAATTCAGAGGGGGCGATACGAGCGAGGAAATTACTAGCCACTTTGGGCCCAGCCAAACATGGCGTGCTCTATCAATTTTCTGATAGCCAAGCTCTAGGAGCTTTCAACAGCGCCTTGCCACCTTCTCCAAATTTCAAACCGGAAAACGGTGCACGATTTACCGGACACCGACTATGGCCACCCGTACCCTAACGCCAACGCAGCTTATAGAACCGCACTAGACCGTCTTTCGGTGGCTCGAACACGAGCTCATTCGACAACAGATAGTGATTGCTGTAGCTGAAAAGCGGTACCCAATAGGCCTGCTCGGCAATGCGTTCGAAGCCACGGCGATAGGCCTCTCCGCGCACCGTTTTATCGCTGGTTCTTTCTGCAGCGGCCATATGCACCGCGACCAACTGATCGTCAGACATATTTTTGCTCGTACCCACGGACCAGAAACTGCCGGCAATAGCTGCCGCATCGGCGGTACCACCAGAACCCCACGTCCCGAAATACGCAGCAACATTGCCGCGTTTGCGGTTGTGCCCGATTTTGCGAGAGGTGGATTGAGTAACCGTGGCGATTACATTTATTTTTGCCAGATCGTCCACGATGGCGTCGGCGACATCAAATTCGCGATATGCCCAAAGGTGAAACGAGAATCCGTCTTCATAGCCCGCTTCACGCAATAATTGACGCGCTTTTTTCGGGTCGTAGTCATATTTTCGTATACCTGAGGGGCAACCGAACTGTGCCGGATGGCATGCAGCCGCAATGATTTCGGAAGTCCCTCCCATAAACCTTTTGACCAATTTTTGCCGATCAATGGCGTGATTTAGCGCCTGACGCACTTTCAAATTAGTGAGGGGATTTCCTTTGCCGGACTTCCCCATCGCATCCAGGTTCAAAAATCCTATACGCATATTCGGTCCGGTCACGTACCGGAGACGAACATTCGAACGTTCTCCTTCCGCTAACGCCGGAGACAAATCCGATACCCAATCGATCTTGCGTTGCACAAGGGCTTCCAGGCGAGCGTCTTCGTCTTCGATTGTTCGAAAGATGATTTTATCGAAAACCGGTTTTCCTTTGGGACTACCGCCGTAATAGGATTCGAACCGCTTCAGGACAACCAACTTCCGCGGAACAAATTCAACCACTCGATAAGGGCCCGTACCGATCGGCCGATTGGCTTGCCGAAAACGATCCAGTACTCCTTGATCTGGATCGTCGTAACTTCCCTTTTTACGTATCGGAATACTGATCGCCATATCTCGCAGCGCCAGCGGGTAGTCCTTTCGCATCTTGATTTGGGCGCGGTCAGAATCGATTTTTCTGATCGACCTCAGCCAACGCCGTAACCGACGGGAATAGCGCACTTTGCTGCTACGGTTTTTTACGAACCGGTAGGTGTATACGACATCGTCGATCGTCACCGGCGAACCATCATGAAACTTGGCGCCTTTTCTGAGAGTGACTTCGAAGGTTTGCTCGTCGATTTTCTTGAACGCGGAAGCCAAGAGCGGCTTAAACGCCAGCTTCCCGTCTTCCATGTCGACAAGCCCGTCATCGATCAGCAATTGCACCAGCAGATTTTCGCGCGATGCCCCGACAAACCTATCGAGATAGCGAACGCCGCGTTCGAGCCCGATGCGCAATACATTGTCCGACTTATCCGCCTCGGCCCGGTTGCTAGGGCCGAACACAAGCAAACCACATACGGCAATGGCAAGCAGTGCCCTAACTTTCAAATTTTTATTGCGCCGCATCGGCCTCCTCACTTCCAAATTGAGATAAATCGCTGCTGGCGGGGAATACCAGAATTACGCTGGTCCCTTCGCCCATCTGGCTTTCGATTTCCAGGAAACCACCGTGCAATTCGATCAACGATCTCACGATCGACAGACCGAGCCCGACGCCATCGCTACTGGCGATCTCGGCGTTGTCATGAACCTGTTCGAACGGTTTCATCGCGCGCTCGATCTCCATTTGCGCCATTCCGATACCCGTATCATCGACACATATGCGCACCGAACCATATTGGTCCCGTGAAGCCGTTACGTTTACGCGTCCCCCTTTACGGTTGAATTTCACCGCATTGGTCAACAAGTTCAGAAGCATTTGCTTCACGCGCAGGGAGTCGGCCTGCAGCACGATTTCGTTGAGACCGGTGCCTTCGACCAATTCGACGCCAAGCTTCTCCGCACGATCTATGACAAGTTGCATGCAATCTCTGACCGCGGGACCAAGCACCAGCGGTTCCAAGTCCAGCTCGATTTCCGAGATATCCAGCCGTGCCGCATCAAGAATATCGTTGATCACGCCAAGCAACTGATGACCTGCTCGATTGATCATTCGGCCGTATTCAAGGCGACGATCTTGATCCACTTCGATATTGACGTTACCGCCCAATATGTCGCTGTAGCCGATGATCGCATTCAGCGGCGTGCGTAGTTCATGGCTCATCTTGGCCAGGAACTCGGATTTCGAACGATTGGCGGCTTCTGCCTGGTCCCGTGCTTCGGCAAGCAGCGCTCCGCTTCTTTCCAAATCCTCCGTTGCCGTATCGACGAGAAATTGAAGTTTCGCAGGTTGATCGAGTTTCACATAGACCAGCCAAGCAGCCGCGAACATAAGGCCAAGTCCGACCGACCATAACCAAACCCGACCACCCCATCCGCCGCTGTGTTCAATTCTTGAGGAACTGGCCAAGATCCACCTTGCCCCCGGCAAGTCAATCGACGAACGCATCTCTGCCGTTTTCAATAAAACCGTTTCGCCGATTACGGTTTTCATCTTTGGCTCCATTGTCTGTAATGCAAAATCCGTTGCCAAAGCACCGTCATATTTTGTCGCTTCATCGAAAATCTTTTTTAAATCCATCGCCACGACAGCGAAGCCAAAAAGCTCTGGCGCTGCATTAAGGGCCAGTTCCGCACGCCGAAAAATCGGCAAAATACCGAAAATTTTACCCGCATTAGGGCTAGACGAACTTGCGACGAAGACCACCGCGTCACGTTCGCGGATGGCCTTTTTCACAAAATAGGGCTGGCCTGTTGCAGCGCCCAGAGATTTTCCCAAATTGGTGGCGAATTTGCGGTAATCGTCGACATAGGTCACGACCTGCTTACGAGCAAGCCAGATGGAGCCTATATCGCCGGTTTCACTTTGATTGCTTTCGGCGGCTGTAACCTTTTCGGCAAATTCCAAAAAGTCTTGGTAGGACAGATCGGGACGCACCGTAACGAACGCGCCCAAGCTCCGCATTAGCTGTAGGCGCTCGAAAATTTGCGCCTGGACGCGCTGCGCCGTCGAACTCGTCGCATCCTTCAACATCGAAATATGGTGTTCGCGGGAATCCTCGAGGTTTTGGCGATCCACATAGATCACGACGGTCAAAATCGCAAAGGCAACACCAAATGCATAAATCAGCGGTGCCCACGAACGAGACCTGACCTTTTTATTGGATTTGGTGGACGGAGTAGACATGGGGATTTTCACCGAAAAATTAATGTATTGCCCCAACGGATCAAAATCCGATCCCTACCCCGGCAACTTGGCCCAAAGTGCCTTAGTTGATGCGGAATTTCCAGTACCGCGAACGCACTACTGGCCCTACGCGTATCGACGGGTTAGAAAGTTCCGCAAATTCTTTAGAAATTCAGGAGGCATATGCGATGTCTAGACGGGAACGAACAGCTCTGATCACGGGCTCGGGACAAATGATAGGTCGGGGAATTGCTCTCCGATTGGCCGAGGCCGGATTCAATATCATATTGAACGGGTCCAAAAATACCGCTGCCTGCGAATCGGTCGCCGAGGAATTGGCCTCCTTCGATGTCGATACGCTAATTGCGATGGGTAATGTTGGAAAAAAGGACGAGGCGCTAGGCATTGCCAAAGCGGGTCTGGACGAGTTCGGTACCATTGACGTGCTGGTCAACAACGCGGCTATCCGGCCTCATTCCGGGTTCCTTGAAATCAGCGAGGAAGAATGGGACCAAGTACAGGATGTCAATCTGAACTCCGTAATTTGGCTCTCCAAAGCTTGTTTGCCGGGCATGATGGAAAAACAATGGGGTCGGATAGTCACGTTCACCGGCATGAATGCGCAGCGCGGCTATAACGGAGCGGCGGCAGTTTCCGTTTCCAAACACGGAAATTGGGGCCTTACCAAATCCCTATCCGACGAATTCGGCCAATATGGCATTACCACCAATATCATCTCACCGGGAACTTTCCCCGGAGACAATGCCGACCTTTCCAACGACGAACGACGCCAAAAACTAAAAGAGACCAACCCCATGCGCCGACTAGGCCTTACTACCGAAATCGGCGGAATGATTGCTTACCTTTGCTCAGAGGATGGTGGTTTCGTGAACGGCCAAATGTTGCAGATCAACGGTGGCGCGGTCGTCCAATTCTAGAATTTAGTTGTTTTCCCACTCTATCAATCCCTGCTCAGGGCAATAGGTGTAGTTGTTATCGTCGATAACGCTGTCGGCACCTGCTTTTCTGGTTGTCCAGCGATACTCGAGACAATGCGCATAACCGTAAATTTCGAAATCGAGTTTTAGAATTTCGATAGTCATTTGTCGCCGGGACTCACGCCCGTCGGAGCGACGATAGATCACCTCAAATTTACGTTTTTCGCCGTGCTGCCAGCTGCCTAGCGGGAATTTCGCTCCTCCGGATGTGCTGCCATCCCGCCTTGAATCATAGACTCTGCCAAGCGCCTGGCCATTCTGGGTTATCGTAAAGAGTTGCACCTTATCGTGCGCCAGATGGATCCGCCGATAGACCTGCAAGACTTTGCCAGAAATCGGATCTCGCCAACTCTCAGGGCCGGTGATTTGCTTTCGCCCCTCGCCAAAGGTGAGATCGGCCGGCGCGAAAACGAGTTCGCGTTTTCCGGACCATTCAGCACCGGTCCAAAGTTCGACGGGAATAAATCGCGAGGGTTCGGCCGAAGCGGCGGTCGCAAAAAACAGAATACAGGCGCTTGTAAGGCGACCGACGTCGTTCATCGTCTAACCTCGCGCATCCTCCAGGATCATCGCGGCCCCTTTCTCGCCGATCATAATGGCAGGAGCATTTGTATTGCCCGAGGTAACACCGGGCATGACCGAAGCGTCGATGACCCGCAATCCCTCGATTCCGTTCACCTTGAGGCGGGGATCGATGACCGCCATTGCGTCGGTACCCATTTTACAGGTCCCAACCGGGTGATAAATGGTCACACCGCGGGCCTTGGCGAATTCAACACAGTCTTCCGCCGTTTCGATAGGCTTTCCGGGGACTTCTTCACCGATCGAATGTTGCTTCATGGCAGGCTGGTCGAAGATTTTCTGACCCTGCTTGATACCGGACAGCATGACCTGGATATCATCCTCGGTGCCGAAATAATTGGGACGGATAACCGCCTTTTGCATCGGATCCGGACTTTCCGCCATCACCGTTCCACGACTTTGAGGCCGAACCGGGCAGATCGAAAGCGTCATTCCCGGCTCTTTGTCCAGCTTACCGACAACTTTGATCGACGAGCTTGCGGGCGCGAACAGCAATTGCAAATCGGGGCTGGCGAGCCCTTCGCGGCTGTCGCAGAACACCATTGCGGTGGTGACACCGAAAGTAAGGGCGCCATTTCCCCAAATCGCGTATTTCATCACTTCTGGTAAAACGCGCGCGGAATCGGCGATCTGGTTAAGTGTGAGAACGCCTTTGACCTTATGTACTAGGCGCACAACGAAGTGATCGTTGAGATTTGCGCCGACGCCCGGGGAATCATGAACGACGTCGATCCCAAGCTTTTTGAGATGTTCCGCCGGACCAATACCTGACAGCTGGAGAATATGCGGCGAGTTAATCGCGCCTCCGGAACAGATGACCTCACGATTGGCGCGAACTTCGAAATCCTTATTGCCAATACGATAGGCGACACCCACACATTTCTTATTTTCAATTATGAGCTTTGTGACATAAGCCCCTGTTATAACTTTTAAATTTTCTCTTCCCTTTGCGGCTTTCAAGAAGGTCTGTGCGGTCGAGGCGCGGAACCGGTGATCGCGAGTATTTTGCGAATACGTAACCCCTTCTTGGTTGCGACCATTGTAGTCTTCGTTGAAATCATACCCGGCTTGCTGCGCGGCTTCGACGAACTTGTGGGTGAGCGGAAGTATGGTCCGATAAGGTTCTACTGCGAGCACACCGCCCTTGGCGCGAAATTCGTCCTCCCCTTTGCCACGGAAATCCTCCGATTTCTTGAAATACGGCAAGACCTCGTCATAGCTCCAGCCGCGACAGCCCAGTTGTGCCCAAGTGTCGTAATCTTGTGAATTGCCACGAACATAAAGCATGCCGTTGATAGAACTCGACCCACCCAATACTTTGCCGCGCGGCCAGTAAACTCGCCGCCCGCCGGTCATTTCCTCAGGTTCGGTCTCGTAGTTCCAGTTTAGAACCGGATGATGCTGCAACGTGCGCAGACCCGCCGGAATATGGATCATAGGGTGACGGTCCTTGGGCCCGGCCTCCAGTAACACAACGGTTGCATCGCTTTCGGTCAATCGGCTGGCCACCACGCACCCTGCGGAACCCGCACCAATGACGACATAATCCGCCCGTTCGACCATCATTTCCCCCTATTGAGTTCTATTACTTGAATTTTTAGGTAACGCCCGCAATTTAGCGTCAATCGAGCCTGGCGGTCCATCCAGCGTCAAAACCATACTCGACAGATCGGAAACTATTAGTATTATTACCTGAATACAAATAAGCACTGCGCGATACCTCTGGCAAAACGTAAAAGCGGTGCAAAAAAAAGCACAGGGAAAAAGTGATGTCTCCGGCGGGAAATCACAAACGACTCAATACTTGGGTTTCTACTGGCAATGGCCGTTATCTCTTTGCCGGCCTATTGGCGGGAGCGCTGGGTCTTGCCGGCTGTCTCACCACATCGGACGAGCGGGCAAATTATGATCGTCTGCAGGAACTGGTGGACAACGCCAAAAGCGAAAGCATCAACGACAAATTCGTCAAGTCAGGTCTGCAAGCCCTTGCCGACGGTAAAGCCCATGATGCCAACAGGCATTTCGGCCGCGCACTTAAATTCGATCCCGGAAACAGCCGGCTACATTTTTTAAACGGCCTCGCCTATCACTTGCGAGCGGAAGCCGGTGACGGCGCGCAATTCGATTTTGCAAAGGTGGGCTACGGTCTGGCACTCCAGTTCGACCCGAGCGATTACTGGGCACATTATTTATTGGGCCGGATCGAGTACCGCCAACGCAATTATCACGAAGCGCAAGAAGCTTTCGCGAGCGCGACGTTACTGGCGCCGGATAAACCGCAAATTTTACTCGCCCTTGCCGCGGCTTCTTATTACCGCCGCGACCTAAAAACCGCATATACCGCGATTCTACGCGCCGCCAAGAAAGCGCCGGATAATCCCAAAATCGCTCAAGCGGCAGCAATCATTTTTGCGGCTTCCGGAAAATTTGACGATGCCAAGGCGGAACTCGTTCGTTTCGGCGAGCTCGATACGGGCAACAAATTCCGCGAACAGTTAATTTCCACTCGACTCAAGGATTGGCGCCAAGTTCACGCCGGAATCAAAGCGAGCGCGACCTCCGCACCCGGCCAGGTTCAGCTCGCGCAGGATGCTTCGGACATACTCGGTTCCGATGCAGCGACCGAAGGCATATCTCCCAGCAGCAGCGACTCTAGCGGCCTAGATGACAGCTCAACGACCACCGACAGCACAGCTGCAAAGAAACCTAAAATTCCAAAAATGGCATTGGTTGACCTGACCATAATTCGATCGGAAGAAATCAGTTCGACGACCAAAGGCGTCAATTTGCTGACCGGTTTACAGGTTGCGTTTAACTACACCGCACTCAGCCTCAACGACACAAAGACGCAGGATTTGGTCAACCCGGCTAATTCCACTCATACCCTGACCAATACCAAATTGGTCTCGCTCGCCGCGCCGGCGGCAATCAACTACTCACTCAATATTTTTAACGACAATGTCGACTACAACGAGGTTTTGGCCCGCCCCACTCTCACGGCGGTCGACGGCAAAACATCGGAATTCTTCTCGGGTGCAATATTGCACGTAGAATTGGACGGCGTTGCCGGAAGTCAGGGGACCGTGGAATCGATCCCCGTTGGGGTTCGTTTGCAAGTAACCCCCACTTTCCTCTCCGATGAAACTGTGCGTTACGACGTTCAGGCTGCGCGCGCCTTTATTGAAAACCGAGCGGCCCAGGCGGGCTTTAACAATTTCACCCAGACCAGCAAAACCGAAGTCAAAGGTAGCGTGGTAATGAAGTTCGGCGAAACGCTTGTCATAAGCGGCCTCAGCGAGCGCGAAGACGAACGGTTGAAAGACGGCGTACCGTTCCTGCAAAGCCTTCCTGGCGTCCAGTATTTCTTCAGCCAGGAAAACACCACCAACACCAAGAAGTCGGTGTTGATTTTGGTAACCCCACGCAAGCCACGCTACACCTACTCGGAAGGCACGCCGAAACCAGAGGCAAAGGCAAAAAACACCACTACGGCCCAACAGCCAAACCTCAAAACGCTGAAAAGCCGCCCCGATTGGTTCAAGCACGCCCATCACGTGGATGCGATTATCGGTCACATGAAAGACCGGCCTCTATTTCGCCAGTTCAGAGCCGGGGATGTGAGCATGGAGGAATGGGAAAATCCGTTTACGCTGACGAAGATTCTCGAGCGCACCATTTCATTTCTTTACTACTAGGCACCGATTGCATCGCCTGTTATGCGATCCCATATGTTATAACGCCCGCACAGTGGGGCATGTAACGGATTAGGGCGGGACGCACATGTCGTCATACCTGACCTTCACCATCGGTTCCGAAGATGGCTGCGATATTCGCCTGAACCAGGCGAGCATCGACGATTGCCATGCTGAGTTGGTCATCGCAGCAGCCGGCAAGCTCCATCTGACCGACCGCAACAGCGCTTCCGGTACCTTTCGCAAACAAGACGACGACTGGGTTCCACTCACGCAGGCGTATCTGGATAGCGACGAGCCTATCCGATTTGGCGATTACCACACGACGGTTCAGGCACTGGTGGGAGTCATCGCCCCCAAAGGTATCCCCGCGCTGATGCAAGGGCGGTTTGGCGCGGTCGAAGCCTCCTCCGCCGGCGCCAACGGCTC
>DLVK01000158.1:0-13874 GCA_003444235.1 Rhodospirillaceae bacterium | reverse complement strand
CTCGGCGGCGAGAGCGATCAAACGGTGCCCGCTTTCATCCAGGCGCTGCTCGAACAGACCGCCGATAGCCTGGAAAGCTTGCAGCGCAGTCTGCAAAAGGGGGAAGCAAGCCGTCTGGAGGCCAATAAGAAAATCGTCGAGTTAACCGATACGTTGGTCGGTTTCGGCGAAACTATGAAAGCGGAACAACAATTAATGCTGAAACTTGCCGAAGGCCAGCAAGACCTCAAGCCGATACTTGAAAAACTCGCCAAGACCGATATCGCGGCACCGTCGGCAAGCGGCGCTTCGGGCGCTGGCGATTTAAAAAATATGGAAGCGACTTTGACTCGTATTGCCGACGAACTGGAGAGTGGGCGCGCGGAAACGATCTCGGAAATCAGATCGGAAATTCGCCTACTGGCCCGCACAATCGCGGCGCTCTCCGAAGGCGACAACTAGGCCGATACAATGGCTCTCGCGCGACGACAGCGAACCAACCTCGACATTTGGCCAGGATTCGTCGATGCGCTGGCGACCCTCTTGATGGTGATCATCTTCCTTTTGATGATCTTCGTGGTTTCGCAGTTCTATCTTAGCGATGCTTTGGTTGGCCGCGACAAGGCTCTGGCAACACTCAATGATAAGGTCAGCGAATTGGCCGACCTTCTCGATCTGGAGCGGAAATCGAATAGCGCGCTACGGACTAATGTCAGCCAATTAACCGGAGAACTGGAAAGCTCGATCGAAAAGCGGGATTCATTGGCTTCGGATTTGGGGTCGCTCAGGCTCAAGCATGAAGATAGCGAGGCAGCGCGTACAAAACTTGAAGGTGAGATTGAGGTCAGTCGGGAAAAACTGACTGTGTTGCGGCAGGATATTCTCGCCATGGAAGCGCTGAAGAATCGGCTGGAAAACGACCTCAAAGAGGCGAAAACCGATCTCGGCGCTAAATCCAAAGCGCTTGGAGAACAAAAGGAAATATCGGCGGCGGCAAAAGCGCAACTGTCTTTGCTCAATCAGCAAATGGCCGCGCTTCGAACGCAATTGTCCGATTTAAGCGAAGCTTTGGAGATTTCTGAACAGAAGGACAAAGAGGCTCAGGCCAAGATCGCCAATCTGGGCAAACGTTTAAACGCGGCACTGGCGAGCAAAGTGCATCAGCTGGCGAAATATCGTTCCGAGTTTTTCGGCCGTTTGCGCGAAGTGCTTGGCGATCGGTCCGATATTCAGATCGTCGGTGATCGTTTCGTATTCCAATCGGAAGTGCTTTTTGCGAGCGGATCGGCGGAGATCGGTCCCGGCGGTAAAGAACAGCTGGCCCGATTTGCCGATACGCTGAAAGAGATTGCCGCCAAGATTCCAAAGGATATCGATTGGGTGCTACGGGTCGACGGGCATACGGATCAGCGGCGTATCCGGACCGCTCAATTCCCATCCAATTGGGAGCTTTCGGCCGCACGGGCAATATCGGTCGTTAAATTCCTACGTCAGCAGGGACTTCCCGCCAAACGTTTCGCGGCGGCCGGCTTTGCGGCCTCGTATCCGCTTGATTCGAGGAAAGACGAAATTGCCTATCGTCGTAACCGGCGGATCGAAATGAAGTTCGATCAGCGTTGAGCGACCGCCCGTGGCGGATACGCGTCGAGGCCGAATTGCAATTCCGCCAGCTGCGCGTAGAGGCCCCCCTCAGCGAGTAGGGCTTCGTGGCTTCCGGTGGCGACGATTTCGCCTTCGTCCATCACGATAATTCGGTCCGCCTTCACCACGGTTGCCAGCCGATGGGCGATGACGAGGGTGGTGCGATCTTGCATCAGTTTTTCCAGCGCCTGTTGCACTAGTCGTTCGGACTGAGCATCGAGGGCGCTTGTGGCTTCATCAAGTAGCAAAAGCGCTGGATCACGCAGGATGGCGCGCGCGATCGCAATCCGCTGACGCTCACCACCCGACAGGCGCACCCCTTTTTCGCCGAGATGTGTGGCGAAGCCTTCCGGCAACCGTTCAAGGAAGTTGGTTGCCCCGGCGGCATCCGCTGCGGTTCTTACTTCTGCGTCGTCGGCATCGGGGCGGCCGTACCGGATATTGTCGGCGGCATTCGCCGAGAAGATCACAGGTTCCTGCGGCACTAATCCAATGTGGCGGCGAAGCGCCAGCGGATCGGTCTCCGCGATCGGCACGCCATCGAATGTAAGGCGTCCGGCGGCGGGGTCGTAGAACCTGAGAAGCAGTTGGAAAACGGTCGTTTTGCCCGCACCCGATGGTCCCACCAAGGCGACCATTTCTCCGGGGGCAATGTCGAAGCGGAAATCCCTGAGTGCGGGTATTTCCGGCCGGGTAGGATAGAAAAAGGTCACGTTCTCGCAGGCGACCGCGCCCTTCGCCGGTCCGACCAGCGGTGTCGGATCTTCGGGGGCGGTAATTTTCGGTCTAGTGGCCAGAAGGTCGAACAATCGTTCCGCAGCGCCGGCGGCACGTTGCAACTCGCCCAACACTTCTGATATCGCGCCGACCGAACCGGCGACAATGATGGCATAGAAGACGAAAGCGGAAAGGTCGCCCGCGCTCATGGTGCCAGCGATAACATCGGTGCCGCCAAACCAAAGAATGGTGCCAACGGCGCCGAAGACGAAAATGATAACTATGGCTGTTAACGCGGCACGCGCACGCACCTGGTGCATCGAACTCCGATAGGCATCCTCGACGATGGCATCGAAGGCGGCCTGGTCCTCATCTTCATGGGTAAAGGCCTGGACGACGCGGACCGCATCGAGGTTTTCGCCCGCATAGGCGCTTATCTCGGCGACCTTGTCTTGCGCGGCGCGGCTTCGCCGACGGACAATTCGACCGATACTGACGATGAGAGCGACGACCAACGGCACGACCGCAATTACGTATCCGGTGAGTTTCGGGCTGGTGATCGCCAACAGGACGATGCCACCGATCAGTAGCAAGAGGTTCCGCAACGCCACCGAAACCGATGAGCCGACCACGACCTGTAGCAAGGTCGTATCTGTGGTCAGCCGGGAAAGGACTTCGCCGGTTCGGGTGACTTCGAAAAATCCGGGATCAAGACCGATGACGTGATCGAAGACACGTTTGCGAATGTCGGCAACGACTCGCTCGCCAACCCATGAGATTAGAAAGAAGCGGGCATAGGTAGCCACCGCGAGCAGCACGACAGCGGCGAAAAGCACTAATAAAGCCTGATCGAGCAAGGCCCTATTGCCTTGTCCGAAACCGTCATCGACCAGGAATCGTAGACCTTGCCCGATAGACAGCACCGTCGTGGCAGCGACAATCAGCGCGACAAACGCACCTAATAGACCCCATCGGTAGGGACGCAGGTAAGCAAACAGGCCCGTCAGGACCTTAAGATCTCCAGCCTTCGCTCGCGCGTCGGTGTCGCCCCTGTCCGCATAACTTTTATGGCGCATAAAACCTCACCCTATGGCAGTTCCTATAGCAGGCATCTGCCGAATCCGCCAATCATGTGCTATAGGAGCGCCGATGGGTCATCGTTACACATTGGATTGCCGAAAATGCCTGTAAACGGCGGTGAGCTTGAAATAGTGCCCTCTGGGGACGCCTTGGCCGCGGAGGTGCGGGGCGTCGATTTGTCCCGGCCGTTGGAGGATTCGGACTTCGCGATTATCGAACACGCCTTCAACACGCATTCGGTGCTTTGCTTTCGTGATCAGGACCTAACGCCAGAGCAACTCGTTGCTTATGCAACGCGATATGGCGAGCCGCAGCGTTTGTTTCTCAATCATTACGCCATGAAAGAACACCCGGAGATCCTCTATGTCTCCAACATACAGGAGAACGGGCGCGATATTGGGTATGCGGATGCGGGTATTGTCTGGCATACGGATATGTCATTCGAAAAAACGCCACCTCGGGCGACCGTATTGCATGCGCGCGAGATTCCGGTCACCGAAGATGGCACCGTTTTGGGCGATACGCTGTTTGCAAGCGCGATCAAGGCCTACGACTCTTTGAGTGATGCCATGAAGGAGCGGCTCAATGGGCTTCGCGTCGTTCATGATGCAGCCGGGCGCCGCCGAAAGACGGGGACCGGTGTTTCGTCGGACAACGAGCAGCACGAAAACCATGATCTGACGGTTCACCCTGTGGTGCGTCGCCATCCCTATACGGGCGAGAAGATTCTTTACGTCTCTAGCGGGGAATGCGAGGTGATCGAAGGCATGGCAGATGGAGAGGCCGCGGAATTGATCGATGAGTTGGCGGCGACAATTATAAGAGACGAATTTATCCATCGGCATAAATGGCAAATGGGCGACGTGTTGATGTGGGATAATTGTGCGGTTCAGCATTTGGCAATTCACGATTACGAATTGCCGCTACGGCGCATGATGTGGCGTATCACCGTCGGTTATACGGACGTTTACGAATAGGCAGTGGAACAGTTAAAGGGATCAGGGAGAGACATGAGCGCTAATATTGAAGTCATTCCGTCCGGCGATGCGCTAGGGGCGGAAGTGCGTGGGGTCGACCTTTCGAAACCGCTCGATGACGATACTTTCTCGGTTCTGGAGGCGGCATTCAACGAGCATTCGGTCATTTGTGTCCGGAATCAGGAGCTCGAGCCTGAGGCTTATATCGAATATGCGGGACGCTATGGGGAGCCTCAGAATCTCTTCCTCAATAATTATGCCATGCCCGGCTATCCCGAAATTCTCTACATTTCCAATATTCAAGAAAACGGTAAGGACATTGGCCATGCGGATGCCGGGTGCGTCTGGCATACGGACATGTCCTTCAATAAAAACCCGCCACGGGCTACCGCGCTCTATGCGCGCGAGGTGCCAACGGCTGAAGATGGCACGATTTTGGGCGACACGCTGTTCGCGAGCGCGGTCAAGGCCTATGAGTCGCTTCCCGAGGAATTGAAGGAAAAACTCAAAGGCAAGCAGGTGGTCCATGACGTACTCGGCAGACGACGTGCCCGCGGGTCCGGCACTCAAGACAACGCCAAGCGAGAACAAGTACCGCTGATGAATCATCCTGCGGTTCGTACGCATCCCTTTACCGGCAAAAAGGCGCTCTATGTGGTCAATGGCGAGTGTGTCGATATCGAAGGAATGGATACGGACGATGCGCTCGAATTGATCGATGAATTGGCAATGACGGTAATCCGTGAAGAATTCATCCATCGCCATAAATGGCAGGTGGGCGATGTACTGCTGTGGGACAATTGCGCGGTTCAGCACCTTGCTTCACATGATTACGAACTGCATCAACGGCGCATGATGTGGCGAATTACCATCGGCCACACCGACGTCTACGAATAGAAGCCAGAATTTTAAAAAAGGGGAGAGAAATAATGACCGATGTAACTACCAAAGCCAAAGAAGGTCTGGTCTTGCGGTCCATGATGTTCGTGCCCGTGAATGTCGACAAGTATGTTGAAAAAGCCCACACGCGGGGCCCGGATGCAATGATTCTCGACCTCGAAGACAGTATCGCCGCGTCCGAAAAAGCGACGGCGAGAACTCTCGTCACCGATGCGGCGAAGGTCGTTAGCCAAAAGGGCGCCGACGTCTTCGTGCGTATCAACAGCCCGCTTCGGCTCGGTATTCCCGACCTCGAGGCGGTGATCGGGCCGGGCATCCGCGGCATTACCTTGCCGAAATGTGACGGGCCGGGGCATGTCCGGCTAATCGCCGAGGCTATTTCCGAACTGGAAGCGGAGCGTGGCGTGGAAGTGGGCTCGACGATTATGAGCGTACGTGTCGAGACCGCCGAGGCCTATTTCAAAATGGCCGAAATCGCCAAGGCGCATCCGCGTATCGCCTGCTTCGGCCTGGGCAGCGAGGATTTTACGCTCTCGATCGGGGTCGAGCCTTCGACCGAAACGCTGCTCTTCCCGAAACAACAATCGATCATTGCCGCGCGCGCCGCAGGCGTATTGCCGATGGGGTTGGTGAGTTCGGGTGCGGACTACACTCGCCTGGATGAAATGCGTGAGGTGGTGAAAAAATCGCGACGGTTTGGCTTCGCCGGTTCGTCCTGCATTCATCCAGCGGTGGTACCGATCCTGAATGAAGAATTCACCCCGCCGGAAGAGGAAGTAGAGAACGCGCGCAAGATCATCGATGCGTTTGACGAGGCGGTAAAAGCCGGCCGGGCATCGCTCGAGGTCGACGGTAAAATGGTCGACTATCCGATCGTCTACCGCGCGGAAAATCTGATCAAGATCGCCGATAATATCGCCAAAAAGACCGCCGCGGCTCAATAGCTTTAGATCGTTCGATAAGCGTCAGCGCCAGAACTCGACCCAGAACGATACCGCGCCTATTGGCTCGACCCTATGGGGCACGACCGGCTCGGCGACGGTAATGTCGCCGGCCTCGAGTGTTTTTTCGGTCCCTGTCGAGGGAACCTCGAAAAACAGCTTGCCGGAGTCGACGTGAATGACAGCCCAGACACCGTCTTTGGTGTTGTGCTCTTGAAGAAACGCATCCGGAACCGAGTCCTGGGTAAATACCGGGCTCTGGCGATACGGTTCGACGCCGTCGGGCAGGCCTTCAGGTCGTTGATTTGATGGGGTTTTGTGCGAATTCACATTTCTGCTCCATCGAACGTATGACAGCGCTTTTAGTTTTGCCGAATATCAAATCGGAAAGCTAGCGGGGCCTGTTTGACAGCCGAATCTTCTCCGGGTATTCCTTGTTCATGGGGCTGCGAACGCCCCGTGAGGCGACAGCCCAAGTTTCGCATCCGGTTAAACTCATTTTAGAGGAGGATGCACTATGGCATCGCCATCAGAAATCACCGTTTCACAATTATCCCGTCTTATCGGAACACCGAACGCGCCCGTATTGATCGATGCGCGTGCCGAGGAAGCGTATCGAGAGGATCCATTTCTAATTCCGGGTGCTGTTTGGCATTCGCCGGATGACATTGCCGCACTGGAATACCAGTTGAAGGATGCGCGCGCAGTCGTCTATTGCGTCAAAGGATTTAAGTTCAGCCAGGGCGCGGCAGCGATCTTACGCGCGAACGGAGTCGCTGCGGAATATTTGAGCGGGGGCATCGTTGCCTGGCGCGAAAATCAAGCACCGTTAGTCCCAGTCGAGAAAATCCCACCTCGCAACGCTCAAGGGCAAACGGTTTGGGTTACGCGCCACCGCCCCAAGATAGATCGTATCGCGTGCCCATGGCTGATACGCCGGTTTGTCGATCCCAATGCCCAGTTCTTGTTTGTCGCGCCTTCCGAGGTGCTCAATGTCGCCGATAAATTCAATGCGACGCCATTCGATATGGAGGATGTGTTTTGGTCGCATCGTGGCGAATACTGCACCTTCGATACGATGATTGAGGAATTCGGTTTGCACTCTGATGCATTGCATCGGCTCGCCGATATCGTTCGTGGTGCCGATACAAATCGGCTCGACCTTACGCCTCAGTCTTCGGGACTTTTAGCGGCATCGCTCGGCTTTTCACGCATGTACCGCGATGATATCGAGCAACTCGATGCGTCTATGGCGCTGTTCGACGCCTTTTATCGCTGGGCACGGGATGCTACCGATGAGGATCATGATTGGCCGGGTACACATCTGCGCGCCGAAAAAGGAAAGCCAAACCAATGAGCGAGTCAAATTCATCAAATTCTGGCAATGAAGTCGCTGACTTAACACTTGGCCAGGCATTCCCGACCTGGACCAAGATCGGGTTTCTGTCGTTCGGCGGACCGGCGGCGCAGATTGCCCTGATGCACAAAGTGGTGGTGGAGGAAAAGGGCTGGCTCAAGGAGCAACAATTCCTGAATGCGCTCAGCTTTTGCATGCTGTTGCCGGGGCCGGAGGCTATGCAGCTCGCGACTTATGCGGGCTGGCGCTTACACGGCCTTTTAGGCGGTCTGGTCGCCGGGTTGATGTTTGTATTGCCCGGCGCATGCATCATTTTGGCGTTGGCGGCGTTTTACGCGGCGGCGGGCAACGTGCCTTTGGTCAATGCGATCTTTCTTGGCATCAAGGCGGCCGTGCTGATCATTGTCGTCGAGGCGCTGTTGCGGGTCGCCAAGCGGGCGCTACATCGAACCGAACATTGGATCATCGCCGCTCTGGCCTTTGTCGGCATCTTCTTCTTCGATCTCTCATATCCGCTGATCGTTGTTGCGGCGGCGGCGTTCGGTGCTCTGCGCGGGGCGGAACCGGATGAAGGAGCGGGCGCGCCGGAGCCGATCCAAAAATCCTTCGGAGGCACACTGGCGACGATCGTCATTTGGCTGGCGATTTGGTGGGTGCCGATCTTTGCCATCGACTTTCTGTTCGGCACCAGAATTCTTGCCGATATCGGTCAGTTCTTTTCCAAATTGGCGGTTGTGACCTTTGGTGGCGCTTATGCGGTGCTGGCTTACATGGCGCAGGACGTGGTCAACCAATTCGGTTGGTTGAGTGCCGGCGAGATGATGGATGGACTGGGGCTCGCCGAAACCACGCCGGGGCCGCTTATTCTGGTCACCGAGTTCGTCGGCTTCCTCGCCGCTTTTCGCGATGGCGGCTATGCGCTCGGTTTGGCGGGTGCCGCGGTCACGCTCTGGGTCACGTTCGCACCCTGTTTTTTATGGATTTTTGCCGGCGCCCCCTACATCGAATGGATTTGCGCTCAATCGCGCCTCAAGGGGGCGCTTACCGGCATAACCGCGGCGGTGGTCGGCGTCATTTTGAATCTCTCAATCTGGTTCGCGCTCCACGTATTGTTCGCCAAGGTCGAAGCCGTGAAACACGGCCCGCTCCTACTATGGACGCCGGAGTTGCAGACCGTCGATTGGCGGGTAATCGCGTTGGCGACAATCTGTGCGGTACTGCTGTTCAAGTTCCATTGGGGGATCACCCGCATCTTGGCGGTCTCTTCGGGCGTCGGCGTCATACTGGCGTTCGCGCTTTAGCTGAATCGCGGTGCGCGCGGCGCTTCCGGAGTGAGGTCGGCAAGATCGCGGTAAGTAGGATCCCGTCTGACATTTCGACGGAACCGGCTTATCACGACCAGTGATCGGGCGGCTCGAAAGCAGATTGCGCCGAGATACAGCAGTCCGACCAGGGCTGCGGCGGCCACAAAATAGTTTTTGGCGGCCAAAAAGAAGTAAAGAACATAACATACACAAATAAATGCAGAAATAGATAAAAATAAATCCATATATATATTAGAGATAACTCTTCTTTTATATATGAAATCTCCAATTATTGGTCTAATTTTTCTGTAATTATCTCCATAATATTTATCAAATTTTCCATATTGTTCATTAAATTCAGTAAATAAAGATTTCTTGCTGCGATTTCGCAGAAACATCCAAAAAGTAAATACAGCAATGCCAATAAATAACGCGGTGTATATTGGAAAAAAATAAACACAAATCATAAAAAAGAAAATAGACCAAGCAACAATACTCATGGTTGGTGTATGAGCTTCTGTATCATCTTTTCTTATTTCTTCTTTAAGATAATTATTTAGTTCATTTTTATTAAGAATAATTCCAAATTTACTTCTTGGATTGTCATATGGGTAAACGAGAAACCTACCATTGATCATGGGCGCTACATGGGTGAACAGATAAAGTTTCGGTGTGAAATCGGTCCGCCACTCAAAGAGGTGGGTGTAATAGCTTTCGGCGCTCTTAACTTTAGCAAGGACGGATTCCAGGTCGGCTATACCGTCATAGGGATCCCGCAAATCCGGATCCGCGTGGCGGCGGCGCATCCTTGGTTCATCCAATGTTGCGTGCTTTTCTGTTGTCATTGGACGATATTCTGGTGATTCGTGTGGGTTAGCGTCAAGCGCGGCCCTGAGAATTGGGTATCACATACTGCAGAAAATTATTCACGAGGCCAAGGTCGGACCGCCACCGACTTGGCAGAGTATAGTTCCGCGCAGGATCGTCGATGCCACCCGCAAGCGTGCGGAGCGGGCTTGCTTTGCCATGTTCGCCAGCCGGTAAGGGCTACTTGCTCAGCCGGCCGCTAAAGCGATGATTTTTGCTTTTCGTACGTTCGGTTCGCGGCATGTGGTTGGTGCGAATGTCTTTTTTGCCCTTTTCAAAGCCGGCGACCTGCAGCAATTCCAAGTCCGCATCGGGATCGGCGCTTTCGAACCAATAAGCGAAGCCACGCGGGGTAACGATACCCTCCATTGGGCCAAATTCACCGAAGACTTCGGTTTCATCGGAATAAAAGCGCGCACGGCCTTTCAACACTAACCAGAAAGTGTCGGCCGCCGCATGGGAATGGAGATTGTTGCGCCCATCCGCCTTGACGATCTGGACCGCACCTTTGACGAGGTCGGTTTGGGCCAGCTTGACCAGTCCTTTGCCCTCGTCGAACTCGGGTTTTGCGTAATGGAAGGTCTGAGGTTTTCGGACGCGCTCGACCTGTGGGTCAAAAGGGGCCTCGTGTTTTGGGGCAAGAGCGTCTTCTGCAGTCTGCGACATGGGTCTCCCTCCTCAAATGTCTTCGATTGCTGTTACGACATTCTAGCTTAATTTCGATTGGTTTAAAGGGCGCCGTCAGGGGCTAGCGCGGGGATAAAATTCGTTTATGATCGCGGCCAATCTGGCCAACCGGCCAAGCTCGAACGAGGGAGGACACTCATGGCGCGTAAGAAGAAAGCCTGGCAAGATCAGTTATACGATCTGCTGAAAAAGGATATAGGGGTTACGCAATTCTCATACGTACCCGACGCAGGTCATAGAATTCTTATCGACCGGTCGTTGGGAGATCCGGACGTTCATTCAATTCCACTCTCGACCGAGGAAGAGGGCGTTGCCATGGCAGCGGGTGCATGGCTGGGCGGCGAGAAGTCCGTTGTCCTCGTGCAAAGCAGCGGTGTCGGCAATTGCGTGAACTTTTTCAGTCTCAACATCAATGCTCGCATTCCACTGCTGATGCTGGTTTCCATGCGCGGCGATTTCGGTGAAGCAAATCCGTGGCAAGTGCCGATGGGTCAAGCCGTTCAGCCGGTTTGCGAAGCGTGTGGCCTCAAGGTCTTGCGTTGCGACTATCCCGATGAAGTCAACGATACTGTTCAAGCGGCCAGTGCGATGGCGTTCCGCTCACTTCAGCCGATGGCGGTTCTGTTCACACAGAAGCTGCTCGGCGCGAAATTCTTTGCTTAAAGGGAGATATGACGATGGCTAAAAAAGCAGCAAAAAAACACGTCAGTAAGCCCAATGCTAGATTGAAGGCAGGTGAACTCGAACGCCGCGCGGCGACCAAGGCGATCCTCGGTAATACGGACGATTTTTTGTTCGTCACCGGCCTCGCCGGCTCCAAGGACGATGTTCTGAACGCGACGGGGCCGCTTGCTTCCAATGTCTTTCCGCTAAGCGGCGCCATGGGGGCGGCCTGCAGCATCGGCCTCGGTTTGGCCCTGGCGCAGCCGGAGAAAACCGTCGTCGTCGTGACCGGCGAAGGCGAGTTGCTGATGAATGTGGGCACATTGGCCACCATCGGCGCGATGGACCCGCCCAACCTGCGTATTATGTGCGTGGACAATGGTCGCTATGGCGAAACCGGCTGGCAACCAAGTCACACGTTGCGCGGTATCGATCTGGCCAAGATGGCGGAAGGTGCGAATATTCGATCGGTCCGTACCGTCACCAAGAAGAGCCAATTCAAGGAGGCGAGCGATTTGTTGCGCAATTCGAACGGCACCGCGTTTGTGCTGTTGAAGGTCGCCGCCACCGATCCGGGCAAGCTGCCCGGGCCGGCCGAACGGGACGCGTCGGTTTGGAAGACGCGGTTCCGCGACAACCTAGACGTACATTGATGAAGAGGCGGGGTTCTTACGGGAACCTCGTTTTTTTTATGGACAAATTCGCCCATGAAATGGAAGTCGGCGATGCCTATGCGCCGCTCGAAATAGAGATCACGCCGGAATATCACCAGCAATATCTCTACGCGGCGCAGGATTTCGACGCGCGCTATGTAGAGGGCGTCGACGGCAGCCCGCCGCAAGTCCATGCGGCGATGATACTTAACCTAAGCTCGCTCACGCGCTCGCCAAGCTTCAAGGTTGCGGAGAATACCGGAACGGTAATGGCGGAGACCGAGTGCCAATTCCATAATCCCGCCTATGTGGGCAGCACGCTTACCTGCACCTACGACATCACCAAGATTTTTGAAAAACGCGGGCGTGCCTATCAAACGGTTTCCACGGAAATGACCGACGATCAGGGCAGGATGATCCTGAAACGTCATACCCATGTGGCAATCATGCGGAAGGAGAAGCCCGCATGATGGTAACCGGACTCATCGACCGCGATGCGGAGATCGGAACGCTCTATGAAGGTCCGGTCTACCATATGGCGATTGAACGCCTATGGGCCCATTCCGGCGGCCCGTTTGCGGCTGAAGGATGGCCGAAGAAAAATCTCCATACGGACCAAGGCAAGGCCGAGGAGGCGGGGCTGCCGGCACCGATCGCATCGGGGCAGCAGCCGCAAGGCCAACTCATTAACATGTTGCTGCAAATGTTCGGCCAGGCCTGGTGGCATCACGGTTGGCTCAACATAAAATTCTTCAAGCCGGTTTTCGCCGACAGCACCGTGCAGCCGAAAATGAAGTTGACCGATCGCGAAGAGGGCGAGGCAGGGATCACCTTTACTTTCGAGGCGTGGGGCGAACGCAGCGATGGGGAAAAGACGTTGGCCGGCACGGTGAAGTGCCTGCTGCCTAACTAGCACCTAAACCGGTCGTTCGCCTTTGGTCATGATGCGATAGAGCTTTCGCTGTTGACTGCGCCAATCGTAATCGTCGTTGGCTTGATGCAGGATGCTGCGGTTATCCCAGATCAGAAAATCACCAACACGCCATTTGTGGCGATAGTGGAATTGCGGTTGGAACAGGTGATCTTGGATGTCATCCAAAAGCGCATCGCTTTCGGCGCGGTCCATGCCATCGATACACTCGACCCGGATCGGATTGAGAAAGATCGATTTCAGCCCGTTGGCGGGATGGGTGCGCACGATAGGATGGGCCATTTGCTCGCCGAACTTATCTACCTGATCTTGGGTCCGCTTAATGAGCTTGCGCGGTGAACGGCTGCTTTCATAGACGTGCATCGCATTCAAACCCTCCAGCTTTGCCTTCATCTCGGTCGACATCGATTCATAGGCAGCACGGGTCGACATGAAGTCGGTGTCGCCTCCGCCCTCGGGGACCACCAGCGCGAATAGCATGGTGCCGGCGGGTGGGTGCTCAAAATAGGATGCATCCGTATGCCACGAGGTGCCGCGGATTTTGCGTTTGCCGCTACCTGCGGTATCGCCGTCCTTATGAGTCAGGAGGCCGATATCGGGATAGTCCGGATGATTGAACTGTCCATAAAGCTGCTCGAAAGGGTCACCGAATATCCGGCCCGCCTTGAGAAAATCCGGTGGCGAGAGGTCCTGATCGCGAACGCACAGTACGAGATGTTCGGCCCAAGCCGCATTGAGCGCTTCTACGGTTTCTGCATCGAGATCGGCGGCAAGGTCGATATCGGTGACCTCGGCACCTAGCGGTGCGTCGAAAGGATTGACCTTCATCCTAGCCTCCTACCGGAATCCGCCGCCGCCGGAAATTCGGATCGTATCGGCGGTGATGTACGGGCACGCGTCCGAACATAGGAATTGCACCACTTCCGCGATTTCGTCCGGTTCCGCCATGCGGCCGATGGGGATGTCGTTGACCATGGATTGCTTGAGTTCTTCGGTCGAAACGTCCTGAAAATGAGTGTCAGCCGCCGCCGGCGAAATCGATACGCAACGGATATTTTGCTTCACGAATTCGCGGGCAACGCCCATGGTCATAGTCACCACGGCGCCTTTGGCGGATGCGTAATGGATCGAGTGCCCGCCGCCGCCGCGGATGTACGACATCGAGGCCGTGTTGACG
>DLVK01000377.1:0-5667 GCA_003444235.1 Rhodospirillaceae bacterium | reverse complement strand
TCGGTGGTATCGTTGGTCCTGCGAGCAACACGATTGACCACTGTGCCCGTGATACGCGTTGCAACGGCGGTCGAGATCGACCGCGTGCCAGGTAAAGCGCGGTGCACATTCCCCGAAGAGACGATGCGGCAGACGAAATCGCCTTCCTCCGCGGAAATCGTTTCGCCAGTTAATATCTTGGAGTCCTGCGCCGGCGCGACAAACCCCGGAGAAATGGCAGTCGGTTTTGCGGCAACCTCCTCGACCGTCTCTGCGAGGCCCGCGAGCACGCCGGCATGGCAACGGATCGCTTCGAGCTTCGCCATCACGTCGGTCATGGCATCGATATCGGCGGGAAGTTCCGTGCCCACCAGACCAAGGACAGGCGCATCGACAAAAACCGCAGGGTTTGCCGCGTCCACAATCGAAACCTCGATTTCACCCAGCCCGGGCACGTTCAGCGTATCCATCACATTGCCGGTGGGAAGTAGCTTCCCGGTGCCGGCACCGCCTGGATCCATGAAATCCAACCGCACCTTGTTGCCCAGATCCGCGACGCCAGGCATCAGGTAATCACCGTCGATCCCCGCGAAGCCTTCATCCATGTCGAACTGTGAAACGATGATTTTATTCGTGTTGGTATTGTGAATCCGCACCTTGGCCATATCGCCGTCGGCCGTGACAAAACCCTCATCGACCGCAAACGGGCCCATGGCGCCAGACATATTTCCGCAATTGCCGTTTAAGCTGACCGTTTCGTTACGCACTCCGATTTGCGCAAAGGTGTAATCGATATCCGCGTCCTCGCGGCTCGACGGCCCGACCACGCAAACCTTGGAGAGCGACGAAATTCCGCCCCCCATTCCATTCAGTTGCCGCCCGAATGGGTCAGGGCTGCCGTGCGCCGCGAGAAAAATTTCCGGCCAAAGCGAACGGTCTTCGGGCAAATCCTGTTCCTTAAACACAATCGCATTCGACGTGCCGCCTCGCATGAAAACGGCTGGGATTTTGAGTTGCTTCATGGCGCGGGTGCCCTCGCTCTATAAAATGCCGCCAGCCCAAGCGGCTACGATTTATTCGCCCAACTATATCATTCTTCTCCGTGCGCTAATATGGAGCTACAGGCAGCTCATGCCGCTCCACCACTTCCCATACCGGATTGGCGTCACGCCTTCCAACGGCTAGGTTTGGCGCTAAATTTTATTGAACGAGGTAATCCCATGAGTATGGCGGAAACAGATTCACACAATTCCTATAACCTGGAAACGCTTGCCGCCGTGGGCTTTCCGGTGATCAACTACGACATTCTCGATATCGGCCGCGAGTTCCGCTCAGACGATCAGCTAATTCGGCCCGAAGACG
This sequence comes from Rhodospirillaceae bacterium, assembly GCA_003444235.1. Taxonomy (GTDB): domain Bacteria; phylum Pseudomonadota; class Alphaproteobacteria; order UBA8366; family UBA8366; genus UBA8366. The sequence continues at coordinate 4,326 of DLVK01000377.1, read as the reverse complement.
TGGAGGCCTATGCCTACGCCGTCGACGATTACGACCCCTTCTTCTTTCATCCTGGCCCGTGGGGGGAGCCCGTAGCGCATCCGACGTTCCTGGCCAATCAGGCATTGTTTCTGCGTCATAATCATTTCGTGGTACCCGCGGGGCTTCACGCGCGGATGATCTATGACTTTGCGGCACCTTTACGGCTTGGCAAGCGGGCACGGACCGTTGGCACGCTGGCGGACAAGTATCTGCGACGCGACAAGCCCTACATGGTCACGGAATACCGAACCGAGACCGAGGATGGACAAGCGCTCGTCTCGGGCCGTTTTGTCCAAATGATTTTCAAGGACGAGACGGTCCCCGCATCCGGCACCAGCCGCAAGCCGGAACCCGAACCGCCCACTTTCGATGCCATCATCGAAAAAGCGGAAGGACGCGGCGGCGAACTCGAGGTAGGGCAATCGCTGGCGCCGATTACGCGAACTTTAGCGCAGCGCCAAATCGATATTTATTCCGGTGTCAGGCCGCTATCCATCCATACCGACCCGGATTGGGCCAAAGCCAAAGGCTTCCACACGACGATCGCTCAGGGAATGATGAGCACCGCCTACGTTTCGGCGCTGATGACACAAAGCGTCGGCGAGGGTTTCGTGGTTGGCGGCAGTATGGATTGTAAATTTCTGCGCCCGGTATTCTGCGGCGATACTTTGACCATATCCGGCACCGTCGAAGGCTTCACCCGCGAAGAAGACCGAATTCGCGTCCATGTCACCGTCGCGGCACATAACCAAAATGGCGAGCAGACCATGGCCGGAACCAGCAGCGGGCTCTGTTACTGACGAAACGCTTCGATCAAAAAGGCTTATCGCCTTCGATCATGGTCCGATGCATGTGCCGAACGTATTTCGGGTCGTTTATGCGCGACAGATCAGCTTTGTGCGCCGTGCAGCGGTTGTCCCAAAAGGTCAGATCGCCTTGCACCCACCGGTGCACATAAACGAATTCTTCCTGGAAGCAGTGGGCGAAGAGGCGTTCGAGAATTTCCTCTCCTTCATCTTCGGGCAGACCCTCAATTGCGACCGTTTGTTGTTGGCTCACGAAGAGTGATTTTCTTCCGGTTTCGGGATGGGTCCGAACGAGTGGGTGTTGTTGCATTGCCTGCCGTTGCTCCGCATTCGGTTTACCGCCTTGGGCGCGGCTGTTCATAAAAATACCCTTCCGCCCTTCGACAGCGCGGCCCAGGTCGGACGGCAGAGCGTCATAAGCGGCCCGCAGATTGGCGAAGGAAGTATCTCCGCCGTCGTCGGGAACTTCGATGGCAAAAAGCATCGTCCCGAGCGCCGGTCGCTCCCGGTAGCAGTGATCGGAATGCCATTGAGGCCCGGCATCGGCGACGCCGATAAACTCACCCTTTTCCCGTCTGGTGGAAATCATGGTCACGCACGGATGTCCCGGAACCGCCGCCTGGGTGAGCGAATACTCGATGAGCGGGCCAAACCGTCGGGCGAAAAGACTCTGCTGCGACGGCGAAAGGCTCTGATCTCGGAATACGATGACGAGATGTTCTAGATGCGCTCGATGCAGTTCGGAAAAATCCTCATCATTCATGGCTGCGCCGAGATCGAAGCCAATGATCTCGGCACCAAGAACGTCAGATAAGGGGCGAACTTCAAATTTCATGATCGATCTTCATTAATCGATCGCCTGAACCGAAGCCGGAAAACCGGCGTATCGGTCACTTGCCCCGCGGACGCCATTTTTTCGCTTCCACCTCGGCGAAGAAACTTTCCGTCAGGCGTTGGAAAAGCTCTGGCTCTTCCAGATTCACTAGATGGCCGGTCGCGGGCACGACCGATAGCTGTACCGCTGGGCTGACCTGTTTCATGAATAGGCTTGCATCGAGAGCGCTGGGATCCTCGTCACCTGCGATCACATGGGCGGGGGTTTTCATCGCCTGAAGAGGCTTTTTCATCCCAAAGAGAGACCTGCGGGGCGCCATTACCCGGCGCGTGATATGGGCACAGCCCTGCGCTGAATGTTGCATGAAACGTTCGCAAAAGTCGTCGAACACTCGAGGGTTTTTACGCTTAAGCCGCACACGATTGTCGGCCTTGCGGAGCTCTTTCAAGGCGGCGGACAGGCCACCCTCCTCATAGAGCTTGGCGCGGGCTTCGGCCTGGCGCCGAAAAGCTGCTGCATTACGTGGATCGGCACCGCTGCCGATTCCGATCATAGTCAGCGACATGGCCATACGCGGATATTTCAGGCCAAAATCCAGCGTCGTGCGCGAGCCCATAGAACAGCCGACAATATGCGCTTTCTTTACCTTGAGGTGGCGCATAACGACGGCCACATCCTCCACCGCAAGGCGTTGGGGGTAGCGAGATGGCGACGCCGGTACGTCCGACGGCGGATATCCACGGGCATTAAATGCGATACACCGATAACGCCGGCTGAAATGCTGAATCTGTTTTTCCCAGCTCCACAAATCGCCAGAGAACTCGTGAACGAAAACGATCGGCGTTCCACTACCGGCTGTCTCGTAGTAAAGGCGTGCACCGTCGGACTGAATGTATGGCATGGCAAACTTGTCCTCGCTAATTGCGAAACAAGTCTACCACCTGCCCCGCCCTTGCAGCAGGTGTTTGCTTGCTGGGTTTCTCACCCACGAAACACCGAGGTTATGCTGGCACCGGCCCTTGGACGGTGCTGCGGCGAATGACCCTCCTGAGTGGCAGATCGTAATCGAAGCTGGCTTTGTGATTGGTGGTGATGTTGTCCCACATCAAAATGTCGCCGACCTGCCAATCATGGGCGTAAATGAATTGCGGCTGCACGATATGATCCTGGAGCTCTGCCAGTAGATCTTCATCGGAGGCACCGTCGGGATCGAGGATTTTTATCGTGTGCCCTTCGCTAAGAAATAGTGATTTTCGCCCGGACAAATGATGCGTTCGAACTAAGGGATGCACTGTCTCGATACCATTGCGTATTTGATGTTCGTTCAATTCGCCTCGTTTCAACACGCCCGCAGCTCGTTTTTTCTCGACCTGATGCGCCATGCTGTTGACGACTTTCATTCCTTCGAGCCGCTTTTTCATCTGATCCGGGAGTGCCTCGTAAGCCGCGGCCGTACTGCTAAACCGGGTACTTCCCAGCGATTTGCCGTTTTTGGCGGGTATCTCGAGCCCATATAAAATCGTGAAATGGGTTGGCTTCGGCGTATAGGCGCCATCCGAATGCCAATAGACGCCGGCATCCATATTACCGATGTGGCGGCCATTTTCGATTACGTTGGAGAGGGTATTCAGTTCGCGAAGCCCCGACACCAGAGCAAATTTAAGGTTACTCTCCCGTAAGGTGCCAAAATTCGCACTGAAGTCTCTGAACCCTGTATCGGAAAGTTCATTATTTCTTAGGAAAATTACAGAGTGCCGGAGCAACGCATCTGAGACAAACGCCACGTCATCGCTTGAAAGTGGCACCGTTGTATCGAGCCCTTTTATCTCGGCGCCTAATGGTCGGTCGCAAGTTACGAGTTCCAATGCCACTGCATCTCACCTTTGTTTGCTTGATGGCAATGTGGTCCGCTCGGTCAGTCCTCATTGAAAGGCCGGCATCACCTCTTCGTGGAAGAGCCTCATGGAGCGCATGACCTTGTCATGTTCCAAGTCCCCGAACCAGAAATTAGCGTTGAAGTGATCGATACCCATCACCTCTTTCAACGTATTGATCCGGTCGATACAGGTCTCGGGCGTACCCATGACGAAAAATCGTTCGAGCAAATCTTCGTCGCTCGGCTCCTTATCGAATGGAATTGCGATTGCCTTGCCGTCCTCGACCCGTTCGAGGCCCTGACGCAGGCTCAAGGTGACGCGCATGTTCCAACGCGCATGTTCGATCACCGCCGGCAACTCCGACTCATCCTTGGTGACATAGACAGGCCGTTGCGTGCTGATGCGAAAATCCGCCGGCGATTCTTGCTGCGCAATCACTTCATCGAGATGTTGACGGAAATCGCGGAGCATTTCGATAGGTACGCCGAAACCACCCGAAACCAGATTGAACCCCCGCTTGAGAGTAGCTTCAATCGAGCCCTTGCTTTGCCCGACGACCCATATCGGCGGTCGTGGTTTTGCACCGGCTGCGGATAGACCGATGTTTCCTCGAAGCTGTAATACTTCCCGTCGTAGGAAAACGGCTTGCCTTCGAAGGCTTTCAGCAAAATATCGACACCTTCATCGAAGCGGTCGCGACTTTCCTGCAAATCATTCCCGAACCGCTCGAACTCGTAGGTTTGATAGCCACGGCCCAGGCCGATATCGAGCCGCCCGCCGCTCAGGA
>DLVK01000072.1:0-3794 GCA_003444235.1 Rhodospirillaceae bacterium | reverse complement strand
GCTGAAACCGGATCTCAGTGCCTACACTGCGGGTAAGACATTCGAAGGCAGTTTTCGCCAATGTTTCGATCCCGCGGCGGAAAATTGCCCGGAATGGGACCTGGAAGCACTCGCCCGTGATGGCAACCGCCTGTTTGCCACCGGCTCGATGGGCTTCAAAAGGAAGAAAATTAAATTCGACCCAGACCGATGGGCAGTCACGGAAGTCGCCATCAGCAATGTAGGTCAGCCACGTCGTGGCTATGCGCGCGTGCAAGCCAAAATTCGCCGACTAGCACGCCTATTTCAGGGCCACAGCCCCGATATCGCATCGGCACCGGACCGACCATTGCAATGCGGCGGATTGAACATCGAAGGTCTGGCTTTCAGCAACGGGAAACTATTTTTCGGGCTGCGGAGTCCATCGGTGCGAAACGAGGGCAGCGCTTTCGTTGTCAGCGCAAAAGACGACGAAATTTTCGCCAATTCCGGGCCGCTCCGCGCCAAACTCCATAAGCTTGCCTTCAAGAATTCGGACGGAACTCCAGTGCGTCATCTGGGCATCCGTGCGCTCGAACCGATCGGCTCCCAAATGCTGATTGTCACGGGCGCCGCCGGTGTTCGCGCAGCAAGGTCGGGGAGCAAGCGCCGCCGCGCTGAACAGCTATGCCGTGAAGCTTCAGGTGCCTACGATAACCTTCCGGCCTCCGAAACCGTGCCCGCCGCACTGTGGCTATGGCGACCCGGTGAAAAACGTGTGCGTCTGGTTGGTATCATTGGGGACGACTATGCGGACAGAAAACTGGAAGGCGTCGCCGTCATCGCACTTCGTGGCAATCGTGCGGATCTATTGCTCGCTTTCGATGACCCGGATGATTTGTCTGCGCTCGCGGTTTTAAAAAATATCACTCTGCCGGATTAGCCAAATTATAATGTATCAATAGTACATCGCGGAAACCAACGTCACGCGGTTGCTTTCTTCATTCGTCGGCTGATCGGAAAGTATTCGATCCATACGATCAATAATTCCCGCATCACCTTGGTCCGGCGGCAAATTTTCAATCCTGTAAAAACAAAGAAAATTAACAATATCTACTATATTTTTATTTTGAAATGTTATTTCATTACTTAATATCATTCTTGCTATATTACATCTTATATCACGAAATGCCTTGGTTACATTAAAGTTATCGAATAAACGTGAACAATAAGGGATTAACAAAATATCATCTAAAATGTCGCTCCGGGCCCGCAATGCTTCGCTCGCGAGTGTCGCCAAGCGCAACCGCTCGAGCATGGATAGCGCGGAAAACCGCTCATCGACGATACCAAGCCCGCAGAACAAAAGCGCAATTGCCGACAAGGTTGGATCCTCGCTCTGATAGGCAGGACACCCCAGTCGCGTGACGTCCGCGCGCGAGACATTAAAGCCCGGCGCCGTCATCACTCGGCACTGAATATCGCCGATCGCACCGATCGAACCGTACCAAGCGAGACATGCCAAATAATAAAGCTCTGTTCCGAGCGACGTCCGGAGTGGGATTTCCGCTGTGATCCGCCGACGGAGCCCATACCAGGGCCCGATATGCGTGAGATGACGAAACAGTAACTCGACCCGCTTTTCCGGCTCGCCGGCTTGTACGGCAACAGGAAGGCAACTTTCACTCTCGCCCGGGGATTCGTAGAGGGTCGGGCCATAGACGGCGACGCAATCCGGATGATCCTCCAGAAACACGACCGATTTCGCGACCGTCTCGGGATCGATCGATGCGTATTCATCGAGCAGTAGGAAGTAATCACCGGTCGCAAGCTCGCGGAATTTGTCGTAGCGCGAACCGATGGGCTCACCTGGGGTAGCTTCAATCCATTCAGTACCTGCTATGCCAGGGTTTTCAGGGCTGACGACAACCACGGCACAGTTGTCGTAAGTCTGCGCCTCGACCGAAGAAAAGGCACGCTCAAACCCTTCGCCCAGTTCGGTCGTAAAAATACCGATAGTTACGCCTATTTCGGCCATCGCTGCCGTCTCTCCCTATCGTTAACTATCGCCCCGCGCTAATTTTGTTTAACACTGCAAGGCAAAGCGTGGCAAAAACCAATCGGACGCATAGGGAGAAATCAATGAAACCGCAAAACATGCTCTTCATCATGTCCGACGAGCACAACATCGATTATATGGGTTGCTCCGGCCACCCTTTGCAGCAAACACCCAATATTGATGCATTTGCCGCCCGCGGCACGCGCTTCTCGGCAGCCTATACGGCCTCGCCGATCTGCGTACCGGCCCGGGCCGCTTTTGCCACGGGCCGATACCCGCATCAGGTTCGCAGCTGGTGCAACGGCACGCCCTATACCGGCGAAATCAAGAGTTGGGGCCACCGCCTTCAGGCCGAGGGCCACAGTGTGAAATCGATCGGCAAGCTCCACTATCGCAACGACACCGACGATACCGGCTTCGACGAGCAGCTCCTGCCGATGCATGTGATCGATGGCGTCGGGGACGTGTTGGGCGCCGTCCGCGATCAGACTCCGCTACCGGTTCGCTATCAGTGCGAAAAACTTTCCGAAGGCATCGGTTCGGGCGATTCCAACTATTTGCAATATGACCGCGATATACTCGCGGAAACATGCAGGTGGTTCGAGGAAGAGGCGCCCAAACACGACGACAAGCCTTGGGTGCTGTTCGTCTCTTTTGTATGTCCGCATTTCCCGTTGGTGGCGCCACCGGAATTCTACGACCTCTACAACCCCAAAGATCTAGAAAAGTCGAAGGCCTCTATCGAGGACGGATACGTTCGCCACCCGTGGGTCGAAAAGCTCGCCAATTGTCAGATTTATGATCGGTATTTCACCGAGGAGAGCCGAGGCGTTGCGCGCGCCGCCTATATGGGCATGGTGAGTTTCCTAGATGACAATATCGGCCAAATTCTCGCCGCTCTCGATTCAAGCGGCCTTAGCGATAGCACACGGGTGATTTATACATCCGACCACGGAGACAATCTCGGTGCCCGGGGTCTCTGGGGTAAATCCAACTTCTACCAAGAGTCCGCTGCGGTCCCCTTCCTCATGGCCGGAGAGGGCGTACCCGAAGGCAAGGTCTGCAACACCGCGACCAATCTTCTGGATAGCTATCAGACCATTCTCGATTGTGTCGGCGTCGACCTAAATGATGATGACAAAACCCTTCCCGGCGACTCACTCTTTCCGATCGCCGCCGCCGAGGACGACCCCACGCGCGCCGTGGGATCCGAATACCACGCCGCCGGCGCCTCCAGCGGTGGGTTCATGATGCGCCGGGGACCGCATAAATACATGCATTACGTGGGGTACGACCCGGAGCTTTACGATCTCGAGGCGGACCCGGATGAATTGAATGATCTCGTCAAATCCGGCGACGCGGACGTCGATGAATTCGACACCGCCCTCCGCGAAATTTTCGATGTCGAGGCAATCGACGCACTCGCCCATGCGGATCAGGAGGCATTGGTACAGGAGCATGGGGGCCGAGACGCGGTGCTCGACAGAGGCGGCTTCCTCGGCACACCGCCACCGGGCCACAAGGCGGAATTCGTCAAAACGGAGTGAGGTGCCGATGCCGACCTATCCGACAACGCCGATCGACCATCCTTCTGCCTGGACCGCCGAGGATTTGCGGCGCGACAGATCGTGGGTCATCCCCCTCACCGGCAACGATCTCGACGAACTGGCCTCCGGCTTGGAGGCGATCAAGACTGCCGGGCTCGGACCGATCGGCTTTGACCGCAAAGATTTTCCGCTCGGACGCTTCACGGACACCCTCACCCATGTTGCCGACG
>DLVK01000376.1:7484-7813 GCA_003444235.1 Rhodospirillaceae bacterium | reverse complement strand
CGTTGCGATACTTTCGACGGGCGACGAAATCGTTATGCCTGGCGATCCTGTCGGGCCCAATCAAATCGTCAGCGCTAATTCAATCGGGCTTGCGGCCGTTGTGCGCGTTTTCGGCGGCGAGCCGGTATTGCTTGGTATTGCGCCGGATGATCGCGATGCCCTCGCCCGCATGGCCGCCGGCGCGCGCGGTATGGATATGCTGGTAACCACCGGCGGCGCGTCGGTTGGAGATCACGATTTGATCCAAGAAGTTCTTGGCGATGCGGGGCTTGAGCTTGACTTCTGGAAGATTGCGATGCGTCCGGGGAAGCCGCTGATATTTGGTGATT
>DLVK01000376.1:0-7181 GCA_003444235.1 Rhodospirillaceae bacterium | reverse complement strand
GGAAGCCGCTGATATTTGGTGATTTTAACGGAACCCCCCTGCTTGGTCTGCCCGGGAATCCTGTATCGACAATGGTCTGTGCCCTGATCTTTCTGAAACCCGCGCTTGCGGCTCAATTAGGATTGGAGCTATCGGAAATTGACGACGAGTCGGCGATTTTGTCCGAACCGATAGATGCGAACGGCGGACGTGAAGATTATATTCGGGCGACTCTGCAGAAATCCGAGGATGGACGTCTCCTCGTGACGCCATTTCCAGTACAGGATAGTTCAATGATGGTGCCCCTGTCCCGTTCCGATTGTTTCATCGTGCGGGCACCAAATGCCGCAGGCGAGAAGGTCGGCGCGTCAGTATCGATACTGAAGATGCCTGCTGAAATGGGTGGTTTTTAGCGGTTTTTGAAGAATTTGCTAAAAATATTCTTGACCCGATTCGCGAACTTAAGTAGAACAAAATCGAAAGTTGCTGTTTTGTTCGAATTCCCGATGCGCGTGTCGCGATTAACGTTCGCTTTAGTCGATTGTAATTAAAGGGATTTTGAAGCATCGAGATTGCTTGACAAGATCGGCAACATGGCAGCACAGGTAATATGCGTCGAACGCGTTGGCACGCGGTTAAACGCAGAAGGAAATGGGTGGAGTAAGATGTTAACGCGCAAACAGTATGATTTGCTGATTTATATTCACGAATGTTTGGTCAACCATGGCGTACCGCCGTCCTATGACGAGATGAAGGAAGCGGTAAGTCTCAAATCCAAATCGGGAATACATAGGCTTATTACGGGTCTCGAAGAGCGCGGTTTTATTCGCCGTTTGCCGCACAAAGCCCGGGCTCTCGAGGTCGTGCGGTTGCCTGAGAATATGCCCGGTGAGAAGCCGGCCCATAAAGGTTTCGAACCAACTGTCATTACCAACGACAGGCTTCCTATGGAATCGAGTTCCCCAATTATAGAAGCGGATGCGCTCAGCCTGCCCTATTACGGCCGAATTGCCGCTGGTACGCCAATCGAAGCTCTGCGCGATGAAACCGCTCAAGTCGATGTGCCAACCTCTATTTTGAGCGGTGGGGAGCACTATGCACTTGAGGTCGAGGGTGATTCCATGGTCGACGCTGGGATTTTTGAAGGCGACACGGTGATTATCGAACGTTGCGACGTCGCAGAAAACGGTTGCATCGTCGTCGCATTGGTGGATGAAGCAGAGGTGACTTTGAAACGGCTTCGCCGTAAGGGCGACTCAATTGCACTAGAACCCGCAAACAAAGATTACGAGACTCGCATCTTTGGCCCCGATCGTGTTCGTGTACAAGGTAAATTAATAGGTCTAATGCGCAGTTATTAAACTATTTATTGGAATTCAAATCCGGTGCCCAGTGGCGCTTTCCGCGCCGGCCTCTGACATGGCCTACCCGAATTTCTCCAGGCGACAACCACACTGCGTGTGCGCCATTTCGCCATATATCGAACCGATCTATGCGTAACGCCGCGTCGCAATAACCAGGGATTGGAACCGTTGCGATCAAGATTTGTTGGCGCCCGCATTCATCCACAAAAGCACGTTCATCCTTGATCAACGCTATCTTGTGGCCATTTGTCCGAATAAGACATGCGAGACCGTCGCAACGAACTATTTCGGGAGCTGCGGCCGAAAGTTTCGAGGTTCTCCCTACCCCGAGTGCTTGACTCCAAATTTTGGCGGTGAATTTTTCTCGCCTGAGACTGGAAACCGCTAATTCATTGTTGGGTAGTCGAACCGCGATCAATTTGCCGCTCGCGCTGATAAGAATATCGGGTTTTTGTGTCCAGTTCATAATCACGAGGCCGGCCAGTATGCCGAGGCACCCAAGCCATCGCTTCCGCCCTGTCCATAAACATATCCATAATCCGCCTATCGTCACCCCGATGAGTCCGGTCGTCGGCATAAGCGGTAACAATGAAACCGCTTGTGGCCAACCGGCAATAGTGCCAGCGATGGCGATTACCAAGTCGACACCCCATCCCATCGGAACAAGAGCGACCGAGGTGAGCCCAAACGGCATTAAAATCACGCCCAGGACCGCCCACGGCATAATCCAAAATGCGGTCAATGGCACAGCCAGGAGGTTGCCTAGCAGTCCGAAATGCGGCAATCGACCGAAATGGTGAAGCGCGATTAATCCCGTCGCAAACGACGCGATCACCGTCGTAAGAGCGAGACCTACGAAATACAGTGTCAGTTTGCTTGTCCACCGGCCCTCCCCAAGCCGCTGCCACAAATCGGGGCCCAAACTCTCATAAAAGGCGACCAAAGCTATGACCGCGGCAAAGGACATTTGAAAGCTCGGGCTTAGGAGACTTTCGGGGCGCAGCAAAAGGACCAGCATCGCCGCGGCGGCGACAAGTCGAAGTGAGATCGCCCGCCGGTCTGCGAGAATCGCCACCAGTACCAATCCGGTCATCAGAAAAGCGCGCTGGGTCGGGACAGTTGCGCCAGCGATCAAAAGATAGACGAAACTTCCTAACAATGCCGCAACAGCGGAGATCTTTTTGATTGGCCAATGCAATGCACAGTGTGAGATCAGTGCAAGGCCGAGGCGGACAGCGAAGAAAATAGTGGCTGCTACGAGACCGATATGAAGCCCCGAGATTGCTAGCAAATGCGCCAAACCTGCATCGCGCAGGTTTTGTAATGTTTCCTCGGTAAGCGCGCTCCGATCGCCGACGATAAGCGCCGCAATTACCGCCCCGGTTTCGCCAGCAACACTGTTCTTGATTTGTAGTGCTATAGCGCGGCGAAGCCGCTGAAGTTTAATCGAAAAGCTGTCCCCTGGTCCTCGACTGCGAGCTGAGGGTCGGCTGATTGCGAAGCCTACGGCGCCGATTTGCTCGAACCACGCTTTTCGTTGAAAGTCGAACCCACCTGGCATGGCAGGCGCCGCCGGCGGCATCAATATGGCTCTTAGGGTGACGTGTTCACCGATTTCAAGCGCCCTGCTACCCGGTTTTTCAGGCAAAATTCGAAGTCTTACGCGCGCCGGATAATACTCTTCCGCAAGTCGCGCGATCTTCACTCGATCAAGCAGAATTCGCCGCCGTTTCGCAAAGTCCTCTATTGTCACGATGCGGCCGGAAAGCTCGACGGCTCCCAAGCGTTTTTCCAGGACCGGAGCAGTGCTGATATGCGCTTTCCAGCTTGCGTGAAGTAATCCTAAGCTTGCGAGCAAGAGGCCAGTTGCAAGAAGAGCCAGCCTCCCCTTCTTCCTCACGCACCACAGCAGCCCTCCGCATGCGCCGACAAGGGAAACGCCTGTCCATAACGGCGGTTCGACAGTAAGCGCAAAATATGAGGCTATTCCTGTAGCGAATGCGACTGGCGCCCAGAGAATCAAGCGTTGTCGATCATTTTCGAATCCGGCGATTAATCCGCTGACAACGGTCAAAAAATCGATTTTCACGATCCGGTTGAGCACGCTGTCATTACCCTATTCGCTGTGATCCCTAACCCGAAAACACATGAGCTGAAATTTTCCGTGAATTCTCCACATTGCTCGTGCTACATCGACGGCTCTGACAAGTGATTTGGTGCATCATGGACGTTGTAACCCGTTTCGCTCCCTCGCCGACCGGATTTTTACATATTGGCGGCGCGCGAACGGCGCTTTTTAATTGGCTTTTCGCGCGTCATCACGGCGGTCGTTATCTGCTGCGTATCGAAGATACAGACATCAAGCGATCTACGCCCGATTCGATTAAAGCGATTGAAGATGGACTTGCTTGGCTCGGATTGGATCACGACGGCGATATCATCTTTCAATCGAAACGGCGCGACCTTCATGCGGCTGCGGTCAAGCGCCTGTTGGACGAGGGTAAAGCGTACCGTTGCTATTGCTCCCCGGAAGAATTGAAGGAAATGCGGGAGCAGGCACGCGCAGAAGGACGTTCGACGCCCTACGATCGGCGTTGGCGCGACCGAGATGCCTCCGACGCACCGCAGGGAGTCGAACCGGCTATTCGGATCAAAATGCCACTCGAGGGCGAAACCATAATCGAGGACCTGGTGCAGGGCGCTGTCACAGTCCGAAATGAAGAACTCGATGATTTTATACTGCTCCGATCAGACGGCACGCCCACTTACATGCATTCGGTCGTCGTGGACGATCACGATATGGGCATCACCCACGTCATTCGGGGGGACGACCATTTGAACAACGCGTTTCGCCAATTTCACCTTTATAAGGCGTTCGGCTGGGAGCCGCCGGAATTCGCGCATATTCCCCTCATTCATGGCGGTGACGGGCAAAAACTGTCGAAAAGGCACGGAGCGCTCGGCGTCGAAGCATATCGTGAGATGGGCTACCTGCCCGACGCGATCCGCAATTATCTGCTGCGTCTCGGTTGGTCGCACGGTGACGATGAGATTATTTCAAGCGCCGACGCGATCGCTTGGTTTGGTCTCGATTCAGTAGGAAAGGCACCGTCGCGTTTCGATTTCGAGCGGCTAGAAAGTCTCAACGGGCATTATATTTCGGAACGGGACAATCAGCAGCTGATCGACATGATTCTACCCGAACTGCAAGACTCCAGTGTTGAATGCGAGAATACGTTGCGCGAAAGGCTTCTCGTTCTCATGGGCCCGCTGAAGGAGCGTGTTAAGAATTTGCGACAACTATCAGAAAATGCAGGATTCGTCGCGGAGCGGCCGGCCTATCCTCTAGCCAATGCCAAGGCGGCGAAATGCCTAAATGAGGATGGGTTGGGTGTGTTGACACAGCTCCATTCAGACCTTTCCACAGCGGAAGATTGGGACATCGAAGGGATCGAGGCGCACATACGCACTTTCGCAGAAGCACAAGAATTGGGCCTAGGAAAAATTGCTCAGCCATTGCGCGCCGCTCTAACGGGCTCTAACGCCTCGCCCGGCATTTTTGAGGTCCTGGTGGCTCTTGGCCGCGACGAATCTTTGGCACGCATAGCCGCAGTGCCCGGCGTTTCGCTCTCCTGACCGGTCTGCGACTAATTGGCAATTGTCGACATTTGCGATGTTGGCGCCGCCGGTTTATAGTGCGGTGCAACAGGGTTGTGGTTTCGGCGTAAGACGTTGAAAAATCACATCTTTCCTATTAAAACCAATTTCAGGGATGGGCTGATATGGCAAAATCACCGGCCTCGGACGGCGCGAATGAATATGTAACTTTGACCGATCACAGTTCCGGAGAATCATACGACTTTCCAGTGATTCCCGGCTCGACCGGGCCCAAAGTAATCAATATCGGCAAACTCTACAGTCAGACCGGCCATTTCACGTACGATCCCGGTTACACCTGTACCGGCGCTTGCGAATCCAAATTGACCTATATCGACGGTGAAGCCGGCATCCTGATGCATCGTGGCTATATGATCGAAGATATGGCGGAACACAGCGATTACATGGAACTTTGTTACATGTTGCTGAACGACGATTTGCCAAACAAGAAGGAAAAAGAAGAGTTCGTCCGGATCATCACCGAACATACGATGATCCATGAGCAGCTGAAAAAGTTCTATGACGGTTTCCGCAGAGGCGCCCATCCGATGGCGATTATGTGCGGTGTGGTTGGCGCGTTGTCTGCCTTCTATCCGGATTCGACCGACATACTAGATCCGGTTCAACGGAAAATCACGGCCCACCGATTGGTTGCAAAAATGCCGACCATCGGCGCCATGGCCTACAAGTATTCAATCGGCCAGCCGTTCATCTATCCTCGTAACGATCTCAATTACGCGGAAAATTTCCTTCATATGATGTTCGCGGTTCCGGCTGAGGACTACCAGGTAAATCCGGTGGTCGCCAAAGCGATGGATCGGATTTTCCTGCTACATGCGGATCATGAGCAAAATGCCTCGACTTCTACCGTGCGTCTGGCCGGCTCCACGGGCGCCAACCCGTTCGCAAGCGTCGCGGCGGGTATTGCTGCGCTTTGGGGACCAGCGCATGGCGGCGCTAACGAGGCAGTTTTGAATATGCTTTCGGAGATCGGCACGCCTGATCGGATTGCCGAATATGTGGACAAGGCCAAAGATCCTAACGATGAATTCCGTTTGTTCGGGTTCGGGAATCGGGTCTACAAGAATTACGACCCGCGCGCCAAAGTGTTGCAGGAATCCTGTCATGAAGTTCTGAACGCACTGGGGATCGAGCATGAACCGTTGCTCGATATCGCAGTTCAACTCGAGGAAATGGCTCTGAAGGACGAATACTTCATTGAAAAGAAGCTATTCCCGAATGTCGATTTTTATTCCGGTATCATCCTGAAAGCGATCGGCATGCCGACCACCATGTTCACGGTGTTGTTCGCCATTGCGCGCACGATCGGTTGGATTGCCCAGTGGAACGAGATGATCGAGGATCCGGTGCAGAAATTGGGCCGGCCACGTCAGCTCTATACAGGCGCAACCGAGCGCCCGGTTGTGCCCCTGCATAAGCGGTAGAATGGTAAAGATAGCCAGGGTATTTTACGCTGGAATCTGGAGTCGGGCCTCCTTCGAATGAAGGCAGGCCCGATTTCATTTCTTCAAAATATCGAGTATCGCGCGCGCGGCTCGTGTGCTGGGTAATGCATCGCCGGCACCAAGCATTTTCAAGGCCGGTTCGACCGCCGCAAGCTGTGCTTCACGGCCTTCCTTTGTCAGTAGTTCTTCCAAATCTCCCGCCAGATTACCCGCGGTGCAAAAGTGTTGAAGGCGTTCTGGAACAACGGCTTTGTCGAGAATGATATTTATCAGGTTTGCAAATTTCACCTTAAGCAACGGACGGATCGACTGTGCCGTAATCCAGGTCACTTTGTAAGCGATGACGGTAGGTACCTTGGCGAGTGCTAATTCGACCGCAACCGTCCCGGATGCGGCAATCGCAGCGTTCGCCGCGGCCATCAAGTCGTATTTGTCGTCCAGGCTGGTAAGAATTTTTGGTTCGCCTGGCCAATCTCCGATCAGTCCTGGCAACGTCGAGGCAACGGTGTCCACGGTCGGGATAAAAACTCGAAACTGTTGACCGTTGGTGGCCAATTTTGACAGCGCGTCGCCGAAAATTGGTGCCAATCGTTTAACCTCTCCTCGTCTCGATCCGGGAAGCGCGCAAATTACGGTTTCCTCGGACGAGATTCCGTTGCGCACACGGAAAGCTGCCCCATCGCCTTTGTCCGCCCCATACTCGACCACCGGATGT
>DLVK01000172.1:0-2761 GCA_003444235.1 Rhodospirillaceae bacterium | reverse complement strand
GGAATGTTCGACCGGTCCATGCACCGTCGCTGGTGTCGGTCCGGAACCAGGCCCATCGAAACCCGGGACTTCGCCGAATGGCGGCATTTCAGGATAGGCGCGCTCCATATCTACGAGCTTCCGACGTTCGTTGACGTAGTCTTCCGACAACAGATGTTCCAGTGGCACGTCGATGAAACGCGGATCGCCGTAGTAGCGTTCGCGGTCGGCGAAGGAAAGTTTGATGCATTCCGCCATGGTGTGAATGTAGTCGGCAGAGTTGTGACCCATGTCTTTGAGATCGAAGCCATCGAGCAACGACATGATTTGCAGAAGGACGGGGCCTTGGCACCAGGGCTGGCAGGTATAAATATCGAAGCCGAAATAATTGCGCGACATGGGCTCCTCGACCTCGACATAAAATTCCTTCAAATCCTCTGCCGTCATCAAGCCGTCATTTTCTTTGTGATATTTGGCGATCGCTTGCGCCGGATCACCCTCGTAAAACGCCTTATGGGCGGCGTCCAATTGGTCTTCGCGGCTACCTTGGGCCGCGCTTTCCTCGTCGGCCATATATTGCAGCGTACGCGCGAGATCCGCCTGAACGAAATTGTCGCCAATTTCGGGGATCTCGTCGTTCGGCAGATAAATGGCTGCGCTTTGCGGCCAGCGGCGAAGGTGGTCTTGGGTATTCACCAAGGTGCCGTGCATCGTCGGATGCATGGCGAAGCCGTCGCGGGCGTATTTGATCGGGGCTTCGGCAACTTCCGCGAAGCTCATGGTGCCGAAATTCTTCAGCGCCGCGACCCAGGCAGCCGGTGCGGCCGGAATGACACTCCGGAGCACGCCGTGCGGAATTGCGCCGCCATTCTCGGAAATGAACATGTTGATATCGGTTGCTTTCGGCCACCAGCCGAGCCCACTGATCGATTTCACCTCGTCGGTTTCGGCGAGGTAGAAGATCATCGGCGCAACGCCGCCGACATTGACGATATCGCTCTGCAGGACCGCAAGTGCCATGCCTGCGGCCACGCCGGCATCAACTGCGTTACCGCCGGCCTCAAGAATTTCGTGCCCCGCACGTGCCGCTAGATAGTGGCCTGCGGAACACATGTGGCGAGTGCCGAGTTGGGTCGGTTGGAATGAAACCATGATTGCCTCCCTTTTTCGCGCGCTTGGCGCGGTCGAACCTTGGACAGAAATTTTTTACATACTACTCCGCCGCCAACGACGTGAAAAGTCGGCGCGACCGCTCTTATTCCGCTGCTTGTGAATCGCGGTCGATACCGAGGCGTTCGGGCGGAAAGATGACCGATACGGTCGTTCCCTTGTCGGGCACACTATCGAAAACCAGATCGGCTCCGTGCAGGTCACACAGCGTGCTGACGATATAGAGCCCAAGACCAATACCATCGGTTTGCCGGGTAAGGCCGGTTTCGGTTTGGAAGAAGGGTTCGGTGATACGCGAAATTTCTTCCGCATCGATGCCTGGGCCTTCATCGGAGATGGAAATTTTGCATGCCCCGCTTTCGAGCGCCTCCGTCTTGATCGCGACAGTTGCTTTAGGTGGCGAAAATTTGATCGCATTGCCCGCAATATTGAGGATGATCTGTTTTAATCGCCTCTCGTCCGCCTTGAGTGAGCCGACAGAGGGGTCGATTTCGTTGGTCACTTCGATGCCCGAGTTCATAGCTCTGTGCTCCACCATGACGATGCAGGAGGCAATGCATTCCGCGAGATCGATTTCACTTTCCTCTAGTTCGGCTTCGCCCAGTTCGACCTTGGATATATCTAGTAGATCGCTGATCAGGGCCAACAGATGTTTGCCCGAATTATGCACGTCCCTGGCGTAATTGACGTAGCGCGCGTTGCCGAGGGGCCCGAACAATTCCTGCTCCAGGATTTGCGAGAAACCGATGATCGCATTCAACGGTGTTCGTAATTCATGGCTCATATTGATGAGCAGCGAGGATTTCGCACGGTTCGCGAGCTCTGCTTCCAGGCGAAGCTCGTGGGCGGTTTCCTCGGCCCGTTTGACGTCGGTGATTTCGGTCTGCAGCGAGAGAATGCCGCCTTCGGAAGTCCGCACCTCGTGAATGATGAACCAGCGTCCGTCATTCATTTTACGCTGCATCGGCATGCCCGGGTTCCGATGTCGTTCGACCCGTTCGGCGACGAACTCTTCCTCGCGCCCGACGGCCTCCGGAATTTGATCGGCGCGGACCATGGCTCGGCTTAAATCCTCGAAGCTAACACCGACTTCGATAACTTCGGCTGCACCGGAATGGCGATTGAACCATTTTTGATTCCACATGACCAAACGTTCGTCCGCGTCGAATAGCGCAAAGCCGTCTTGCAACGCTTCAATCAGCTGGCTCATGCGCCGTTCGCTCTCTAGCAGTCGGGCCTCAGTACGTTTCAACTCGGTAATGTCGGTATTGGTGGCAACATATCCGCCACCGCTGGTGCGCGATTCCTTAATAATAAACCAGGTGCCGTCGGCGTATTCGCGTAGCATCTCGCCCTGGGGATTTTCGTGCAGTTCCAGCCGCTCGCGGATGAAGTCGTCTTCGCGCCCTTTTGCGGCAGGGATGGCACCGCAGGCCACTTGAGTGCGGACCAGCTCTTCGTAAGGCATGCCGACACGGATGATGTCCTTGGCGAACGGATGCAGCCGGGCCCAATCCTCGTTCCAATAGATTAGTTTGTTCTCGGCATCGTAAAGCGCGAAAGCTTCTTGCAGGCCTTCGACCGCGCCGCGCCATAGCTCTTCGTTGCGTTA
>DLVK01000542.1:0-6156 GCA_003444235.1 Rhodospirillaceae bacterium | reverse complement strand
GATTTAATATCGGCATCGACATCAACGACCCGTAAACGCCGCCATTGGAAATCGTGAAGGTGCCACCGGTCATCTCCGCGATGGTAAGCTTACCGTCGCGCGCCCGGCGCCCATAATCGGCGATGGTATTTTCGATTTCGGCAAAACTCAATTTGTCCGCATCGCGCACCACCGGCACGACGAGGCCTTGCGGCGTCCCGACTGCAACACCGATGTCGTAATAGTTTTTGTAGATGATCTCGTCGCCATAGATTTCCGCATTAACGGCCGGAATTTCCTTCAGGGCGATAATTGCCGCCTTAACGAAAAACGAGAGAAATCCAAGCCGAACACCGTGTTTCTTCTCGAATACGTCACGATACTCCGAACGGAGCGCCATCAGATTGTCCATGCGACACTCGTTATAGGTGGTCAGCATGGCCGCCGTGTTTTGAGCTTCCTTGAGCCTCTGGGCAATGATCTGACGAAGGCGAGACATACGGACCCGCTCTTCGCCGCGCGCATCTTCAGACCTGGGCGGCAACTCGCCGGCAGGTACGGGCGCAGCTGGCGGCGGGGCAGTCGGCTTCGGTGCCGCCGGCGCGGCGGGTGCCGGTGCTTCCTTCGCCTTCATGAAAGCCAGAACGTCGCCTTTGACAATCTGGCCCTTGGCGCCGGTGGCAGGAATCTGTGCCGGATCGAGATTATTGTCTTCGACCAATTTACGAACCGCCGGCGACAAAGCCTTCGGCGCGGTTTCCGTCGGCTCCGGCGCAGGTGCAGATTCGGCTGCAGGTTCCGCCGGCGCCGCTTCGGCCGGTGCTGGCTCAGCCGGCGCGGCTGGTTTCGCCGCAGCGCCATTTTCGTCGAGATTTCCCAGTACCGCGCCCACCAAAACTTCGGCCCCGTCGGCGGCAATGATTTCGCTCAGCGTACCCGCCGAGGGTGACGGTACTTCAAGAGAAACCTTATCGGTTTCGAGTTCCACCAAGGGTTCGTCCACAGCCACGGGATCGCCCACATTTTTGAGCCATTTGGCGACCGTCGCCTCCGTCACCGATTCGCCCAAGGTCGGTACCACAATTTCAACCGCCATAATCGCCTCCGATTGCCGCGTCCTTAAACCGCGCGGTTCTAAAAATGCTCATAGGTTAGCGCTGCATCGACCAGCGCCGCTTGTTCCGTCATATGCCGCTTCAACAGCCCCGTCGCCGGCGACGCCGCCGCGGACCGGCCCGCATAACCGGGCCGGTTCTGCTTCATACGCAGATCGAGCATCACTTCTTCGATCGCCGGATTTACGAAGAACCAGGCGCCCATATTTTTCGGCTCTTCCTGACACCATACGATGTGCGCGTCCTTGAACCGCCCAAGTTCGGAGCGCAGCGATTTCGTCGGGAAGGGATAAAGTTGTTCAAGCCGAAGCAGATAGGTATCCATCGCGCCCCGTTTATCGCGTTCTTCCAAAAGATCGAAATAGACCTTGCCCGAACAAAGCACGACCCGCTTGATCTGATCGTCCGGTAATATATCTCCGCTCCACTGCGCGTGATCCCACAACACGCGATGGAAGGTCGAATCCGGACCGAATTCCTCGAGCGGAGAGACACAGCGTTTGTGCCGCAACAGAGATTTCGGAGTCATCAGGATCAACGGCTTACGGAACTCACGCCTGATTTGGCGGCGTAGAATATGGAAATAATTAGCAGGATAAGTGCAGTTCGCGACTTGCATGTTGTCCTCTCCGCAGGCCTGCAGATAACGTTCAAGCCGCGCCGAGGAATGCTCGGGGCCCTGGCCCTCGTAACCGTGCGGTAACAGCATTACCAGGCCACTCATGCGCAGCCATTTCGATTCACCTGACGATATGAACTGATCGATGATGACCTGCGCGCCGTTAGCGAAATCGCCGAACTGTGCCTCCCAAACCACCAATGAATGGGGTTCCGAAACGCTATAGCCGTATTCGTACCCAAGCACGCCAAACTCGGAAAGTGGGCTATCGATGACTTCGAACGGTGCCTGACCGAAGCGAATGTTGTTGAGCGGTACATACCGCTCGCCATTTTCCTGATCGATCAAAACCGAATGGCGCTGACTAAAGGTACCCCGCTGACAATCTTCGCCGGAAAGCCGCACCGGTGTCGATTCGCAGAGCAGCGTCCCGAAGGCCAGTGCCTCCGCCGTCGCCCAATCGATTCCCTCGCCGCTTTCGAACATTTTCCGCTTGGCCTTCAACTGGCGCACAATCCGCGGATGCACGTTGACGTTGGTGGGTACTTCGGAAATAGCGAAACCGACCTCTTTCACCAGATCGAAAGTAGCGTCCGTATTGCCGCGCCGCTCGTCTCCGGTTGCCACCGCCAGGCCCGACCAGTTGCCTTCAAGCCAATTGGCCTTGTTCGGCTTGTAGGATTGCGCCGCTTCAAATTCGCCTTCCAGTTCCGTGGTGAACTTGTCGACGAACTGGTCTGCTTCTCCCGGCTCGATGACACCTTCAGACTCAAGCTGCTTCGCGTATATCTCGCGTGTCGTCGGATGCTCGGCGATCTTCTTGTACATCAAGGGCTGGGTGAACGAGGGCTCGTCACCTTCATTATGGCCGTGGCGGCGGTAACAGATCAGATCGATCACCACATCCTTCTTGAAAAGCTGGCGGTATTCGGTCGCGATGCGCGCAACATGAATACAGGCCTCCGGATCGTCCGCATTGACGTGGAAGATCGGCGCGCCGACCGCCTTCGCCATATCCGAACAATATGGCGACGAACGCGAGAAAGACGGCATGGTGGTGAAACCGATCTGATTATTGA
Organism: Rhodospirillaceae bacterium; assembly: GCA_003444235.1. GTDB lineage: Bacteria > Pseudomonadota > Alphaproteobacteria > UBA8366 > UBA8366 > UBA8366. Next base: position 3,364 of record DLVK01000542.1, on the reverse strand, counting down.
CCACCAGGTGAATGGTGCCACCGGTCTCGTAGCCATCGAGATCGGAAAGTGCAAAGGTTTCGGGCACGATTCCCTGTCCGGCAAAAGCAGCGTCACCGTGCATCAGAATACCCATCACCTTTTCGCGGTCTTCGTCACCGCGCTGCATCTGCTTGGCCCGCACACGACCAAGGACGACCGTGTTCACCGCCTCCAGATGGCTGGGATTCGGGTTGAGCGAAAGCCGCACGACGTTGCCGTCGAACTCGCGCTCGGTCGACGTGCCGAGATGGTATTTCACGTCGCCGGAGCCTTGTATGTCTTCCGGATTCGACGACTGCCCTTGAAACTCAGAGAAAATCGCGCGGTAGGGCTTGCCCATAACGTTGGCGAGCACATTAAGTCGCCCGCGATGCGGCATCCCGATGATGACCTCCTCAATGCCCACTTGACCGCCGCGTTTTAAAATTTGCTCCAACATCGGCACTGTGGTTTCGCCACCATCGAGCCCAAAACGTTTGGCGCCCTTATGTTTGCGATCGATGAATTGCTCGAATAATTCGGATTCCGTCAGACGCTCCAGGATCGTTCGCTTGCCGAGCTTGGTGAAATCGGTGTGGTTACGCGCGCGCTCGATACGCTCCTGAATCCAGCTTTTCTCATCCGGCTCGGACTTGTGCATGAACTCGACGCCGATCGAACCGCAATAGGTCTCGCGTAAAATCTTTACGATTTCGCGAAGCGTCGCCGATTCAAGCCCAAGTACGTAATTGATGAAGATCGGCCGATCCATATCGCGCTCGGTAAAGCCATAGCTCTCCGGATCGAGTTCCGGATGACGCTCCGGCTTCTGTAAATGGAGTGGATCCAGGTCCGCCTCCAGATGGCCGCGCACCCGATAGGCGCGAATTAACATCAAGGCACTGATGGAATCCTGGGTTGCTTGGCGAATTTGGTCGGCACTCGCCGCAGGCTGGACAGGATAAGGATACGCGCCCGGCGGCATCTGCCCCGGTACGATGCCGGCGGTGGCATCGGACATCGAGGTCTGGTCGCCGTTGCCACCGAGCACCGATGTTTCGCGCGGAGCCCAGCTCGCTCCCTGCAAATCCTCGAGGGCCGATTCACCCTCCTCTTCGAGCTGGCTGAAATAATCCGACCAGCCCGCATCGACCGAGCCGGGGTCGCGCAGATATTTGCTGTACATCTCGGCGATATAGGTTTCGTTCGCGCCGAAAAGGAAGGAAGATTCACCGGAATATTGCGACATCACGCACGCCTCTCATTAACAATCGCCAAAGCCGTTTTAACGGCTTTAGCTCATCGCCTTTACCATTGTGCTGCCGAGTTCCGACGGACTGTCAGCGACATGAATACCGGCCGCCTTGAGCGCTTCGATTTTATGCTCGGCGGTATCTTTGCCTCCCGAAATCACGGCGCCCGCATGACCCATGCGCCGGCCCGGTGGCGCTGTGCGCCCGGCAATAAAGCCGGTAACCGGCTTCTTGGTGCCCGATGCCTTGATGAAATCGGCTCCATTGGCCTCGGCGTCGCCACCGATCTCGCCAATCATGATGATGCCTTCGGTTTCGTTATCCTCGACGAACCACTCCAGGCAATCGACAAAATTGGTGCCGTTGACCGGATCGCCGCCGATACCGATGCAGGTGCTTTGGCCGAGCCCGGTCGCCGTTGTCTGCGCCACCGCCTCGTAGGTCAAGGTGCCGGACCGGGACACGATGCCGATCTTGCCCCGCTGATGAATATGGCCCGGCATGATACCGATTTTGCATTCGTCCGGTGTGATCACGCCCGGGCAATTGGGCCCGATCAAACGCGTATCGCTGTTTTTCAGCGCTTGCTTCACCGTAATCATATCCTTCACCGGAATCCCTTCGGTGATGCAAACCACGAGCGGCAACTCCGCATCGATCCCTTCAAGGATCGCATCCGCAGCAAAAGGCGGAGGAACGTAAATCACCGAAGCGTTCGCGCCGGTTTTCTCGACCGCGTCTTGGACCGTATCGAATACCGGCAGGTCAAGATGGGTCGTGCCACCCTTGCCCGGTGTGACGCCACCAACCATTTGTGTGCCGTAGGCGATCGCTTGTTCCGAGTGAAAGTTGCCCTGCAGGCCGGTAATGCCTTGGCAAATCAGCTTGGTATTTTTATCGACTAGAACCGCCATCAGCCTGCCTCCTTCACCGCGTCGACGATTTTCTTGGCCGCATCGCCAAGGTCGTCGCCGGAAATGATCGTCAGGCCCGACTCTGAAAGAATCTGTTTTCCCTTGTCCACGTTCGTACCTTCCAGTCGAACCACCAACGGAACCGAGAGATTGACCTCTTTGGCCGCCTCAACGACCCCTTCGGCAATGATGTCGCAACGCATGATGCCACCGAAGATATTGACGAGAATGCCTTTCACGTTCGGGTCGGATAGGATGATCTTGAACGCGGCCGTTACCTTATCCGTGGTCGCGCTACCGCCCACATCGAGGAAATTCGCGGGCTCCTCGCCATAGAGCTTGATGATATCCATCGTCGCCATGGCAAGCCCGGCGCCATTCACCATGCACCCGATGGTCCCATCGAGTTTTACATAGTTCAGATCGAACTTGGCGGCCTCGATTTCCGACGGATCTTCTTCGGTCTCGTCACGCAGCTCTTCCACATCGGGATGACGGAAAAGCGCGTTGTCGTCGAAATTCATCTTTGCATCGAGGGCAATCACCTCGCCAGCACCGGTCACCACCAGCGGATTAACCTCCACCAATGTCGCATCCAGTTCCGTGTAAGCCTTGTAAAGCGCCATCAGCATTTTTACCGCCGCCGAGACCTGCTTACCTTCGAGGCCAAGACCGTAAGCGACTTGCCGCGCGTAAAAGCCCGACATTCCGACCGTAGGATCGATAGCGACCCGAGTGATCTTTTCAGGCGTTTTCTCCGCGACCTCTTCGATCTCCATACCGCCTTCGGTCGACGCGACAACGGTGACCTTGCTCGTTGCACGGTCGGTCAACATGGCGAGATAAAGTTCGCGGGCGATATCGCAACCATCTTCTATGTAAATGCGCCGGACTTCCTTGCCCGCCTCGCCAGTCTGCTTGGTAATCAATGTTTTACCCAGCATGGCCTCCGCATGAGCGGCAACTTCCTCTTTCGACTTCGCAAGTCGCACGCCGCCACCACCATCGGGATCTTCCCTGAAGCGTCCGGCCCCGCGGCCACCCGCATGAATCTGGGATTTGACGACCCATACAGGTCCACCCAACTCATCGGCGATACCCGCAACCTCGTCGAGCGCGAAGGCCGCTCCGCCTTTAGGCACCGGCACGCCATATTTCTGCAAAAGGCCTTTGGCCTGATATTCGTGAAAATTCATT
>DLVK01000433.1:0-6514 GCA_003444235.1 Rhodospirillaceae bacterium | reverse complement strand
TACCGGCCGGCCGTCGTCGCCCAGATTGGAGAGCATCGATACTTCATCGTAATCCATCGTATGCCACAGGGACTTGGCGCCGAGCCGCGCATATAAATGCTTGGCGCCGTTGGCGACAGGATCGCCGAAGATCTTTATCGCCGTCAGATAATGTTTTTGTTCCAGTTTCTGATCGCGGAACAACAACACCAGATGATCCGCCCAGGCCTGGCGTAACGCATCTGCAATGTCATCGGATACCGGTTTGGCAAAATCGATACCTTTGACTTCCGCACCAACCGGGCGGCCGGTCGGTACGATTTCGAGCGTCTCCAGCGTGTTATCGCGACCCGGCGGCGGATTTACCGCGACCGGCGGTTTCTTAAAGTCTTCGGTGAATTCCATAGCCCCCTCCCTCATTTGGCAGCCTGGAAATTTATACTAGCCGGGGATCACCTTCTCGCCCGCAAACTGGCTGCGCCACATCACCCGGGGCAAAGTCGGGTTGACCATTTCGCGTCGATGCATGGCACTACGGTTATCCCAGACCAAAAAGTCGCCTACTTGCCATTCATGGGTCCAGGCATATTTTGGCTGCGTTGCATGGGCCCAAATTTTATCGAGCAGATCCTCGCTGTCGTTCGGTATGCCCTCGATATATTGCGACGGCCAAGTACGGCGGCGTCCGAGATAGAGCGATTTCTTTCCGGAAACCGGATGCACCCGTACCATCGGATGCATCGGCCCGGGGACCTCTTCCGGGCACGTGGGTTCTTTAACGCCGGGACGAAGCACATTGGCGGAGTTACGTGTCGCATCCTGTTTGGACCGCTTCCCTTCGATCGCCGCCAATAAATCTTCGGGCAACTCTTCATAGGCCAGATACTGATTATTGAAAGAGGTCTGGCCACTATTGTCGTCGGGGATCACCAACGAGTAGAGCGTGCTCCCTGCCGGCGGCTCCTCGATATAAGAATTATCCGAATGCCACACCACTTCGAGACTGCCCAGTCCGTCGTTTTTCTCGACAGGCTTACCGTCATCGCCGAGATTACACAGGATCGAAATGTGGTTATCCATCGCGTGGTAAAGCGATTTTTTCTTGGCCTTCTCGTAATACTTCTTGTTGGCACCTTCCTGTGGCTCACCGAAAATCGCCGCGGCGGCCATGTAATGGTCGGGCTCCAGTTTTTGATTGCGGAACAACAACACCAGATGATCGGTCCAGGCCTGGCGGAGCGCATCGGCAACATCTTTGGGTATCGGCTTTGACAGGTCGACGCCCTGAATTCGCGCGCCCACTGCTTTGCCGGTCGGCACCACCTCAAGAGTCGCCAATGAATTTTCCGAAAGCGATACCGCCGACGCAACGTCCGGTGCGTGAGTATAGGCTTCGGCGAAATCAAAAGTTTCCATTGCCATGTTACTTCCTCCTGCGGCTCTAGTATCGAGCCTTCGATCTCCAAGCGGGTTTCTTAGGTGTTCCGCCTGATCCAAATTATATCGCGTTTCACATCACCGCTAAACCGGCCTACTAAATGTGACGCGACCTTCCTCCGTCGATTTTAAGCTCGGTACCGGTGATCATGTTCGCCTGAGCCGAGGCCAAGAAAACGACACCGGCGGCAACATCTTCGGGGTCTGCGGGTCCACCGAGCGGCACCAGTTCCCGCAGCCATTTCTCCGCGTCCGTTTCGCTCATTCCCTTTTCGCGGGCAGTAATTTCTATCAATTCGTCGAACCGCCGACCGGACGTGAACCCCGGCGTTACCACATTGACCCGGATGCCTTTAGGGCCGAGTTCGGTTGCCAGGCATTTCGAGAACCCGTGCACGGCAGCATTGACGATTCCCGCCATCGCCGCCCAAGGCACAGGCTCTTTGCCGTGTAAGCCCGAAAGATTGATCAACCGCGCCTGATCGGATTCTTCGAGGTACGGCAAGGCAGCTTCGCAAACCGCGATCAGGCCCAAGGGTTTTGCATCTAACCGGCGATGCCATTCTTCATGAGGCACCACGCCCAATCCACCCCGCGCCGAGCCGCCGGCGGCATTGACCACGATATCGATTCCACCCAGTGCCTCTGCCGCATCATCAACGGCCTTTTTGACAGTCGGATTCATACCCAAATCAGCTATCGCGGTGACGAACGTGCCGTCCGGATGCTGTTCCTTAAGCATATCCGTTACTTCCTGGCACGACTCTTCGTCGCGGGCGAACAGCGCCACGTCGCACCCCTCTTCCGCGAGGGCGATAGCACAAGCGCGCCCGATCCCCCGATTGGCACCGGAGACCAATGCTTTTCTACCGTTCAGTCCTAAATCCATCCCGTTTCCTCACCAAACCAGCCTATCGCGTCAAAACCGCGAACTTCTTTTCCTACAGCGCAACACAAGCCTTGCGGATCTTCCCTGGCTTGGCGACGTGCAAAACTGCAAAATTCTTTAATTTCGTATTGTGAAATTTATTTTATAATATAAAATACCCATTGTCAATCCCAATGGGAAATGATTGGAGACACCATGGCCACTTCTGGAGTCACTGCAGTCGAACGCGCGCTCTCGGTTGTCGAGAGTTTTCGTGGCGGGGCAGACCGGCTGGCGCTTCAGACCATCGCGGACCGAACCGGGCTCAACAAGGCAACAATCATCCGCCTCATCGCCTCGCTCGAAAAGTTCGGCTACGTGCTGCGGGTGGGGCCGGGGGAGTATGCGCTCGGGCCGGCTTTCCTCGAATACGGCACGCTATATCAGGCGTCTTTCCAGATTTCGGACCATGCGCTGCCGATCATGCGGGAATTAGTGGAAATGTCGGGTGAATCCGCAGGGCTGTTCGTACGCGACGGCGAAATGCGGATATGCCTTCACAAAGTAGGCTCCGCAGCCGCGTTGCTGAGCAGTCTGCGCGAGGGCGACCGGCGGCCAATCCTGCCCGGGGGCACCGGCAAAGTCATGCTCGCCTTCTCCGACGATCAGCAGGAAAGAAAAGGATGGGGCGAAATTCGTCGCGACCATTACATCGTCAATATTGGTGACCGGCATCCGGATTTCTCCTCCCTGGCCGCACCGATTTTTGCAGCTGGCCAGAAATTGACTGCCGTGATGTCACTCTCGGGCCCGACCTCGAATTTTACTGACCGGCGCATCAGCGAAAATTTACCGCGATTGCTGGCTGCCGCGCGGGACCTGACCCGGCGTGTCGGCGGCGATGCCTCCGTATTCGAAACCAGATTGTCGGAAATTGGTTAAGCCGCGCCGGCGAACCTAGTCCCAAGGCGCGACCAAGGCTTCACCCTTGATCATGGTCCGGTTCATTACGCGAGGCTGTGTGGGGTCGAGGGCCGCACGGTGATGCATGACGCAGCGGTTGTCCCAGACAAGAAGGTCGCCGACGCCCCAATGGTGTGTCCAGACGAGTTCAGGCTTGGTCGCGTGTTCCCAGAGACTGGCTAGAAAGGCATCGCTCTCGGCCTCCGGCATGCCGCGGATATAGTTCGCAGGCGATTCCCGTCGGCGCCCCAGATAAAGCGCGGTCTTGCCGGTCATCGGATGAACTCTCAGCAAGGGATGATCGGGGCCCTCCACCTCTTCGATCGACCGCGGCAATTTTTGCGATGGCTTCACCTGCCCGACCGAGTTGCGGCTGATATCGTGACGCTGATATTTGCCCTGACAGATCTGCTTAAGATCGTCGGGTAGAGTTTCGTAAGCTAGATACTGATTGCTGAACGACGTTGCGCCACCGCCATTGTCGGGAATCTGCATAGAGTAAAGCAGCGTACCGGCGTTCGGGACCCGCGTGTAGGACTGGTCCGAATGCCAGTCGACTTCGGTGCTGCCGAGGCCGGCATTGCGACTGGTCGGTTTGCCGTCCTCGTCGAGGTTGGAGATGAAGCTGAAGTTGGCCCGCTTTGGCAGATGCTTTCCGCCGGCCTTATATCCGCCTTTGAGAAACATGTCGCGGGATTCGGTACCGCGTACCCCGCCGAATATTTCCGCGACCGCGGTCAAATGATCGTCATTCAGTTCCTGACTGCGGAACAGCAGCACCTGATGATCCGCCCAAGCCTGACGCAGAATATCCTGGACCTCGTCTTGTACAGGTTGACGCAAATCAACTCCATAAACTTCGGCGCCGGTGGGTCCACCGGTTGGTTCTATAGATACCTGCTGCGCCATTCCTATCTCCTCACGCCGCTGCCGATGCGTCCCAGGGGGCCACGAGCGGCTGACCTTCGATCATCGTCCGGTGCATCACTCTCGGCCGGGTCGGGTCGACTTCCGTTCGGTAATGCATTGCCGAGCGGTTATCCCACAACACCAATTCACCCACTTTCCATTTGTGGGTCCACATGAACTCGTCCTTGGTCGCATGAGCCCAAAGTTCGGTCAGCAAGGCTTCGCTTTCTTCGTAAGGCATATCGACAAGGTGATTGGAAAACCCGGTCCGGCGTCGGCCGAGATACATCACCGTCTTACCGGTGCCTGGATGGACACGGAGCAGAGGGTGTACAGGACCTTCTACATCTTCCGGTGATTCCGGCGTTTTTAAGGTCGGTCGTACAACGCCGGCGGAATTGCGGCTGATATCGTGCTTTTGATATTTGCCCCAGCAGGCTTCCTTCAAGTCCTTCGGCAATGTGTCGTAGGCGACATATTGATTGTTGAAGGACGTGTCACCACCACCATCTTGCTGTACGACGCGAGAATAAAGCGCTGTGCCCGCAGGCGGAGTTTCGGAATAGGAGTTGTCCGTATGCCAATCCACTTCGAGGCTGCCGAGCCCGGCATTTACTTTAGTCGGGTTGCCGTCATCATCGAGGTTGGAGATATAGGTGATACCGGGCACTTTCGATATGCGATGCCCACCCGGCTTATATCCCGCCTTCAAATAGAACTGCCGCGACGTGGAGCCCCGGGCGCCGCCGAACAGATTGCCGAAGGCGAGAATTTGCTCGTCGGACAAATCCTGTTCCCGAAATAGCAACACCAGATGCTCATGCCAGGCCTCGACGAGCGCTTGCTTGACCTCGTCCGGCACCGGCTTGGAAAGGTCTACGCCTTTGATTTCCGCTCCAACCGCAGCTCCGGTCGGTATGACTTCTAGTTTCGAGATTGTATGTCCCTCGGTTATGCGGCGCGTTCGGTTTCGTCCCAGGCGGGTATCACCGCCTCGCCTTTGATTTGAGTACGGTACATCACACGCCGTTGTTCCAGATCGATCGCTTTTCGATGATGCATCGCGACCCGATTGTCCCACAGGATCGCATCGCCGGGCTGCCATTCGTGAGTCCAAGCGAGATCCCAATCGGTCGCATGCTCCCAAAGCTGCCCCAACACCTCACGGCTCTCTTCATAATCCAGTCCGAGAATGTAGTTCGAGGGCCAGATTCGACGTCGGCCGAGATATAACGCGGGCCGCCGCGTCCTTGGATGGAGACGTACCATTGGGTGATCAGGGCCTTCGACCTCTTCCGGCGTCGCCGGCAATTTGGCCGACGGCCGCAAAACACCGGCTGAATTGCGGCTAACATCCTGTTTTTGGACCCGGCCCCAAATCTTGTCCTTCAACTCGTCCGTCAGCGTTTCCCAGGCATCGTATTGGTTGTTGAAAGATGTCTCGCCACCGCCTTTGACCGGCACCTCGACCGAATATAGGAAGCTGCCCGCGGGAGGCGTTGCGACATAGGAATTATCCGTATGCCAGTCCACTTCCATCGACCCGAGGCCGTTATTCTTCAGCACCGGCTTGTCGTCGGGTCCGAGATTCGAGACCAACGTCACCGCATCGTGTTTAGCCATACTGTAATCGCCGGCCTTGGCACCGCCGGCCATATGGAATTTGCGCCCGCCGCCGATTTGGCATCCGCCAAAAATGTCCGACGCATTGACCAGATCGCCTTGCTCCAGTTCCTGGTCCCGGAATACCAGCACAATATGGTCGTCCCAGGCCTGGTTGAGAGCAGCTTTGGTCTCCTCCGGCACCGGCTTTGAAAGATCGACGCCTTTGATTTCCGCGCCGACTGCGTCGCCGGACGGAACAACTTCTAATGAACTTAGGTTGTTGATTCCGGACATTCTACGCCTCCTACTCCGCCGCCGCCGCTTCCCAGGCGGAAACGATCGGCTCACCTTTTATCAATGCGCGATGCATGACCCGGGCTTGGGTCGGATCAACCTTGGTACGGTGATGCATGACCGCACGATTGTCCCAGATCAACATGTCGCCGACCGACCATTTATGGGTCCACGCAAGCTCAGGCTGGGTCGCATGTTTCCAAAGACGCCCCATAACCTCCTGGCTCTGCTCGTCATCGAGCTCAAGCACGTATGAAGCCGGCCATGGCCCCTGACGGCCAAGGTAGAGCGCGGTCTTGCCGGTCAACGGGTGAACGCGAGCCAGCGGATGGACCGGTCCTTCAATTTGGTCGCGGGTCGTCGCAGGATCGAAGCCGGGTCGAATGGTGCCGGACGTGCTGCGGCTGATATCGTGGCGTTGGTGCTTGCCCTGGATGATCTCTTTCAGGTCATCGGGCA
>DLVK01000061.1:0-3860 GCA_003444235.1 Rhodospirillaceae bacterium | reverse complement strand
TTCGGAAGGATTTGACCGGTGGGTGATTGCACCTAATCGAGTGATCACGCAGTCCTTGAGGGCGCGATTTCCAGATACACCGGTCATTGGATTTCCGAGAGGAGCTGGTGCCAATATTTCCTCATATATTTCTCAAACCGGTGTTAATGCAGTGGGCCTGGATCAGGGCGTTCCTCTCGATTGGGCTGTAGACCATGTTCAGTCCGAACTTCCAATACAAGGAAATTTGGACCCGGCCTATCTTCTTTGCGATAACGAAATAATTTTACGAAAAACGAAATCTATCCTCTCTTCTTTCTCCAACGGCCCGCATATATTCAATCTCGGACACGGAGTTATAAAAGAGACCGATCCGGAAGCGGTTGAATATCTTGTTAAAGTGGTAAGAAATTATTCAAAAGACGAAATTTGAATTTAATTTGTCAGCGAATAACGAAATTCGTGGGGAATTGATTAGAAAATATATTTAAAACCTAATTTAAAACCTACCGTGCGTGAAAATAATTAGGAGGCAAATTGTTTTTTTTATAATTTCGGGCGCCGTGTTAAAACTCATTGCGAAAAATTGCTCTGAGCCGAGTTTCAAAAATTCTGCTGTGTGTTTGGCGAATTCGGATCTTCGCGGTTATTTATTCCCAAAAAAACAATCGCTTGGAATAAACACCGAATATTTTGCTAAAGTGACCCATGCTTTGGATCAAATCACTCCATATAATCAGCATCATTGCTTGGATGGCTGGCCTACTCTATCTGCCACGTCTTTTTGTTTATCATTGCGATAGCGAAATTAACTCCACTCAATCGGAAACGTTTAAGGTTATGGAGCGCCGTCTCTATCGAGGGATAATGGGCCCCGCGATGATGATGTCCTGGATATTCGGTCTGATCTTGGTGCATTTGTCAGGCGTGATATTGGAGCTTTGGTTTATTTTGAAAATACTCTTGGTAATCTGTCTTACCGCTGTGCACGTAAAATTGGGCCGACACCAGAAAGCATTCGAACAAGATGCCAATCACTATTCCGCTAAATATTTTCGGATATTAAATGAAGTACCAACGGTATTAATGGTAGGCATCGTCATTTTGGTTGTTGTGAAACCTTTTTAGCGATTGGATTGGGATTTAACTTGTCCCGTCTCGTGGTTGAGCTATAGTTAGAGCAATATTCGGTACCGTCTTATCAAATCGCCGTCGGCATTGGCGTTCTGCCAGGTTCATTCCAGGGCGAATTCTTAAACAAACGACTAAATTTCGCTTTGGTGCAGCTGCGAGTCGAATGAGGCGTCGACCGAGCCATCATAAAAATCGAGCAATAAGATGAAATTTGAAGAAATCAGTCTTCATGATTTGAAGCAAAAGGCACCCGGCGACTTGTTGGCGTTGGCGGAAGAACTCGAGGTCGAGAATGCCAGCAACCTCAGAAAGCAGGACATGATGTTCGCTATTCTGAAACAGTTGGCGGCTGATGAGGTTCCTATTGTCGGGGAAGGCGTATTGGAAGTGTTGCAGGATGGGTTTGGATTTCTGCGCTCGCCGGAATCGAATTATCTGCCAGGGCCGGACGATATCTATGTAAGTCCGAGCCAAGTTAAACGTTTCGGATTGCGTACGGGCGATTCTGTAGAGGGTGAAATTCGTGCGCCTAAGGATGGCGAGCGTTATTTCGCATTGTCTACGGTCGGCAAGGTTAACTTTGATGAGCCTGAGGCTGTGCGCCACCGCATAAATTTCGACAATTTGACGCCGCTTTATCCGGAAGAAAAACTCAATCTCGAAATCGAAAACGATAAAAGCAAGGACTACACATGCCGCGTGATCGAACTCGTAGCGCCTCTGGGAAAAGGCCAACGTGGCTTAATCGTTGCGCAGCCGCGAACCGGCAAGACCGTGATCATGCAGAATATCGCGCATGCGATTACCAGCAATCATCCCGAAGTCTATGTGATTGTGCTGTTAATTGACGAGCGGCCAGAGGAAGTGACCGATATGGCGCGCTCGGTGAACGGCGAAGTCGTCAGTTCCACCTTTGACGAACCGGCGGCGCGCCATGTCCAAGTTGCGGAAATGGTAATCCAAAAAGCGAAGCGTTTGGTCGAGCATAAACGGGACGTGGTTATCCTTTTGGATTCGATCACCCGTCTCGCTCGAGCCTATAACACCGTCGTCCCCAGTTCCGGTAAGGTGCTGACGGGCGGTGTCGATGCCAATGCGTTGCAACGGCCGAAACGTTTTTTCGGCGCTGCGCGAAACATCGAGGAAGGCGGATCGATGACGATCATTTCGACCGCATTGATCGATACCGGAAGTCGGATGGACGAGGTCATCTTTGAGGAATTCAAAGGAACCGGCAATTCGGAGATCGTGCTCGACCGTAAGCTTTCCGACAAACGCGTATTCCCGTCGATCGATATTCAAAAGTCAGGCACTCGAAAAGAAGAGTTGTTGGTCGAGAAAGGCACATTGGCAAAAATGTGGGTGTTACGGCGGATATTGCTGCCGATGGGTGTAACCGATGCCATGGAATTCCTGCTCGAGAAGCTGAAACACTCGAAAAACAACGCCGATTTCTTCGACGCAATGAATCAATAACGTTCTTGGTGCAATCCGGGCCTACAAATTATAGGAGCGCTGGAGTTGCGCTATTGGATTCCGGTTACGGCAAAAAGACCGTCGAGCCGGTGGTTTCCCGATTCTCGAGCGCAACATGCGCGGCGGTTGCATCTTTCAACGGGAACTTTTGATTGACTTCAATCTTGAGACCGTTTTCCACATAGCCGAATAACCAGCCGGCCAATTCAGCGATTTGTTCGGGCGTCGCGATGTGGCTCATCAAGGTCGGTCGGGTAAAATATAAAGAGCCTTTTTGCGATAGGATCCCCGGATTAAACGGCGGCACCGGACCTGATGCATTTCCGAACGAGACAAATGTTCCAAACGGCGCCAAGCAGTCGAGGGAATCCTCGAATGTCGAAGCTCCCACCGAGTCGTAAACTACTGGGACGCCCTTTCCATCGGTGATCTCGAGTAGACGGTCCTTGAAGTTTTCTTCCGTATAAATCACCGGATGATCGCAACCATGGGCGCGGGCAAGGTCGGCTTTTTCTTTATTGCCGACCGTTCCGATGACCGTGGCGCCGGTTTGTTTCAAAATCTGACACGCGATTAACCCAACACCGCCGGCTGCCGCTTGCAGTAAAACGGTGTCGCCCTTTTGCGCTTGGTAGGTGCGATGAATGAGATATGTGGCTGTGAAGCCTTTCAGCATCAGCGCGGCGGCGGCTTCGTCGCTCAGGCTATCTGGGATTTTGACCACACTGCCGGCGTTAATAATTCGGCTGTCGGTATAGGCCCCTACTCCGCCACCGGCATAGGCAACCCGATCCCCGGTGCTGATGCCCGAAACCCCGTCACCGACAGCGTCGACCGTCCCGGCGGCTTCCATGCCTAATACCGCCGGCAGTGGTACCGGATAAAGACCGGTACGATGATAGGTGTCGATAAAGTTCAACCCAATAGCCGATTGGGCAATGCGAATTTCACCCGCACCCGGCTCAAGAGTTTCCGTATCGATGGCCTGCATTACTTCGGGGCCGCCGGTTTCTTTTATTTGAATTGCATAAGGCATGGATCAGCTCCGGTCGGAGAAATTTTTGAAAATCGCGACTATGTCAGATTGGCGGCGAAACAGGCCATCGTTCGCTCGTCCGCTGCTTTAGCGGCATTTTCGTCGTAGTTGACGCCGTCATGGCGGGCAAAGGCGTGGTCGACACCGGGATAATTGTGGATCGTGATTTGGTTATGACCCGCGAGACCTTCATTGATCTTAGCTTGCGCTTCTTTGGATACGAACCCGTCTTCTT
>DLVK01000404.1:0-6001 GCA_003444235.1 Rhodospirillaceae bacterium | reverse complement strand
CGCGGATCGTCGAGCATCCATTTCGCATAGTCGCCTTTCAATACGCTCGGCTCCATATCGAACATGGTCGAATAAAACCCAACCGACTCATCCAAATCCTTAACCCGAACGTGTACGTGCAACCGTTTCATTGGCTTCTTCCTTTCCTGGCCCGCCGCAACACAGCACGGGCAGTTCGCATAATAAAGTTTCGCATGCCGACGCCTGACCCTGACAGCAATCCTCGACTAAAAATTCGAGTAAAGCCTTCAAGCCCCCCTGGTCGATCGAATAGATGATCTGGCGGCTTTCACGCCGGGACTGCAATAAACCGGCCCGCTCCAGGTGGCCGAGATGGAACGACAAGGTTGCCGGCACCACGTTCAATCGAGCGGCAAGGTCACCTGCAGGCAGCCCTTCCAGTCCTTCGCGCACCAATACCCGGAAAATGCCCAATCGGGTCTCATGCGCCAGCGCGCCAAGCGCTCCAATAGCGTTTTTTATTTCCATAATTTGAATATAGTCAAATTATCAAAGTGTGCAAGAGGCCGAATGCAAAATTGTTAAATTTACTGGATGTCGCCTATTCAGCCGGCCAACGCCAGCAGCTGATCTCGCCCATATTCTTCGCGGCGACCGGCCCCATCGCTTCGAACATGCCAGCACGGTCTTGCGAAAGACGGCGGTAGAAGGTGTTGGAAACGATCACTTCGTTTTGCCCTGCCTCGCCCATCAGCCGCGCCGAAAGGTTCAACGAATCCCCAATGAAGCCGATGTTGGTGCGCGAAAACGGACGATACTGAACCAGACTCAAATCGCCGATCGATATGCCGATATGGACACCTTGAGATTTTTGCACTCGGTCAATTTCTCGTTGCCATTGCTGCGAAACCGATGTGCCGATTTGGCGTAAGGCATTTGCACAATCGAGGACGCGATGAATCTTTGCATCGCTGGTATCGTGAAGACCGAACAAGCCGACCACTTCGTCGCCGACGATCTGGTAGAGCATGCCTCCGGCATTGTGGATCGCGTGGCGGGCCTTGGAATAGAACGTAGCCAAACAAAGCCGGGTCACTTCGTTATCGCGAGAGTCACGCACATAACTCGAAAACGAACACATATCGGCCATGATAGTGACCACGCCGGGATATACCCTGGGCGCCAGCACGTCCCGCGGCCGCAGCTTTTGCTTACACAGGCGTTGTAGATACCAGGAGCTGAAATGCCAGAGCAGCGCCTGGCCGAATGGATTGTCGGCATATTCCTCACCATAGGCATAAAGCCATTTGGCCTTGTCGATCGCGACGCGGACGTCGAGGAGACAATCTTCGTTGGAATCGTCTATCTCAACCTCGAACCGATTTTTCAGCAGTTTGTAAAATTCGTCTTGCGTCCATACCTCGAGATTAAGGTTTTTCGGTAGCGCGTCCTGCAGGGTTTTCTTGAGTGTAGGCCAGTCCGAATAATCGCTTTCGCGCGCAATCAGCAAAACCGTATCTGCCTCGGGATCGAGAGTGACATTCTCTGCAGCGTATTTGCGGTTGAGGCTGTTAATCAGATTTTCTTCGGTATAACCGAATTTGAGCTCGACATAATAGCTTCGCACATTAGGAATCTTGACCAGCAGGTCGGCATAACAGCCTGGCGCTCCGAGCGAAACTTCGCGATAGATGCGGATATCTTCGGTGGAAAGGCCGGTCTCTTCCATATGCTGGAAACGAGTTGCCTCACAAAACACCTCTTCCAGAAACAGCCGCATTTGCCCCAATTGGGCACTATTATCGGCAACCGATGTGGCTTTGTCGGCAGTCGGGAGTTCGTTATTGTCATGCACCAATGTAATGCTCATGGCGCCGCTCCACTTTTTCCCTGTTGCGATGCGCGTACCCTAGCACCATTCCCGCTATCGAGAAAACGGTGGCTTTTGTAAAATAGTGTTAGTGGAACCAACAACCGCGAACCGGTTATTCAATGCATTCACGCCGCCAAATACTGAAATTGGCTATTGCCATCGGGGTTATGATTCCCGCTGCCGCTCGAGCGGAAGGAAGCTGGCTTGACACCTTGAAAGGCGTATTCGGAAGCTCCTCGAAACCGCCGGCGCCCGTTGGCGAAATCGCCGCCGCGTTGAAACAAGCGCTCGAAATCGGGAGCCTCAGGGTCATCCGACAAGTCGGGACGCGCGACGGCTTTCAAAAAGACCCCCATATCCACATACCGCTACCAGGCGCTTTGGCAAAAGTGCAGGAGGCACTTCGCCATATAGGCCTGTCGGGCATGGCGGATGACCTCGAACTACGCATCAATCGTGGCGCGGAGCAGGCTGCAAGCGAAGCCAAAGATTTGTTTGTCGATGCCTTGCAACGAATGACCGTGCAGGATGCTGTAGAAATTCTGAATGGGCCGAAGGATTCTGCCACTCGATATTTCCGACGCACAATGACGCCCGCCCTACGAAATCGGTTCAGGCCCATAGTGCGGCGTAATCTCGCAAAAGTGGGCGCAATCCGCTCGTTCGATCAAATGATGAAACAATATCGGCAATTGCCCTTCGTGCCGGACATCAACACCGAGCTATCTGATTATACGGTCGAGAGAACACTCAGGGGTATTTTCCACTATCTCGCACGCGAAGAGGCGGAAATTCGTACGAACCCCGTTAGGCGCACGACGGCGCTACTTAAAAAAGTTTTCGGATCGAAGCGTTGAAAGTTCTGGGATTTGTCCTAGACGGCTTTCAAATTGCCCGCCGCGGTTCGGCCGCGATTGTCGACCAACTCGTACTCGATCTTTTGGTTTTCCTGTAATCCGTCCAACCCGGCTTGTTCTACCGCCGTGATGTGGACGAACACGTCGCTACCCCCATCATCGGGGACGACAAAGCCATAGCCTTTTACGGGGTTGAACCATTTTACGGTTCCAGTCGGCATGGAAATTCTCCTTAAAAACATTGGCGCATCACGCGCCCAATTCATGCTTGCGCACCTTAGGGTAACACATTGTTGGTGAAAATGCCCATCCCGACATTCAAAATGTACGAAAAATGGCACACTTTGGTCGAACGGGCCGGCCAGAGTCAAAAATCGTGCCTGATTGTGAAAAAACCTTCCAACAGCTCTTTTTTCGGCGCCATCCAAAGATTGTTGGGCGCATACATTTTGCCGCACTGCCGATTTCGAAAACGAATGATAGACTACTGATCAATCGGCGAGATTATGCCAAAAATACAACCAGTAAAATAGTTTTTCAGGACTTTTACGTCTATAAATATAGGAAATTGGGAGGAGTTAATCATGGAAGAGTTTGACAATACTCCCGAGTTAACCGGCACACCGGTTGGCGAGGGCGAAGAAGGGTCGCCAAAGGAACCCACGCGCGCTGCCAGAAAGAAGAAATCCGCAGCGAAAAAACCCGGCCGCAGTGCCCCGAAGCGCGCGGCGAGTGAAAAACTAGAGCAGCCAACGCAAAAGGACGCAGTGGAACCGCGCCGCGACCCGGATGCGATCCGGCACGCATTCGAATCCGGCGCTTTTCCATATGATTCGAAACTGAAGCGCAAGGCATACGAAACACAGAAGTTACCCCTGCAAACCGAATTGCTAAAGGCGCAGAAATGGATCGAGGAGACCGGCCAAAAGATCGTCATATTGTTCGAAGGACGCGACGCCGCCGGCAAGGGAGGCGCGATCAAGCGCTTCACAGAACACCTTAACCCGCGCAGTGCACGGGTAGTCGCCCTGAGCAAGCCAAGCGACCGAGAAAAGAGCCAGTGGTTCTTCCAGCGTTATGTGGGACATCTACCGTCCGCGGGCGAAATGGTTCTTTTCGACCGGTCTTGGTACAACCGCGCGGGCGTTGAGCGTGTGATGGGATTCTGTACTCCGACCGAATATCTGGAGTTCATGCGCCAAGCGCCGGATTTCGAGCGCATGCTCGTACGCAGCGGCATTTGGCTGTTTAAATACTGGTTTTCGGTAACCCAGGACGAACAACGCCGCCGCTTCGATGCGCGCGAGACGGATCCGCTCAAACAGTGGAAGCTGTCGCCCATCGACCGCGCATCGCTCAATAAGTGGCAAGACTACACGGAAGCAAAAGAGGCGATGTTCTTCTATACGGACACTGCCGATTCTCCGTGGGTAATCGTAAAGTCCGACGACAAGAAACGCGCCCGCATAAACTGTATGCACCATTTCCTGTCATCCTTGCCCTACCCCAACAAGGATCAAAGCATCCTCACCGAGGCGGACCCGTTGATTGTCGGCGCGACAGGACATGTTATCGGCAATAGCGAGCATATTCTCGGCAAAAGCCTGCATCCGGAGATGCGGCAGTCCGACTGACAAGCACCGATGTGTTGCACCAAAATAGCTTACAAAGGTGTCCAGCTTTGTCCTAGTTTCCTGTCTGGCCTTTCAGGCTCGATAACCTATTTCGTATTAGGTATTCGAGGCTGGATGGGCTGGGTATTAGGGTTAGTGCCCCAGTGAGGATTTGTGGATAGGCGAACGGCTATTTTTTCAGGCGGCGCGGCACTTTCAGCCGCTGCCGCTGGCCTTGGTGTGCCGGCGGTAGGAGATGTGAAAACTCCGTCGCCTGAAGTTCTAAGTCTAAAACCGCAAAATGCGCGATACCGCCTGACGGAAACGATCACCGAAAAGATGGTCAGCCTCTCGCCGGACGCCCCGCCACCGGTCATTCGAATGAAGCAAGGGGTTCCGTTTGCAGCCGATTTGACCAACGGCTTATCGGATTACACCACGATGCACTGGCACGGCATTCGGGTTCCCAACAAAATGGATGGCGTACCCTACCTGACCCAGTTTCCCCTCGTGGAACACGAAACCTATCGATACAGCTTTATGCCGAAAGATGCTGGGACCTACTGGTACCATCCCCATTGCATGACCATGGAACAGATGGCACGTGGCATGACCGGGATAATCATCGTAGCGGAGAAGAAAGACCCGGGATTCGATGCGGATATTCCCATAAATCTGCGTGACTTCAACTTGCGACCCGACGGCCAATTCTCACCGCAGCTTTTCTCCGCCAAGGGCGCAGCACGGGCCGGCACGTTAGGGACCTTGATAACGGCGAATTGGCAACGAGAATACGCCACAGACGCGCCGGCAGGCGGACTGGTACGCCTGCGCCTCGCCGCGACCGACCCGACACGGATTTACAAAATTGTTTTGTCAGGCGCGGACGGAAAAATTATCGCGCTGGACGGTCATCCACTGGGCGCCCCTTGGCCGCTCCCGACGCGCAGCAACCCCTTACTCCTATCGCCAGGACAACGGGCGGATTTCGCGCTCAAGATGCCCGAAACGGAAGGGTATGAAGTTTTGGTGGCGACCATGTTGGGCGAAGAAAGACACGTCGTTTCGCGCCTCCGGAGTGTGGGCACCACATTACATCGCGCATTGCCGGACCTGCGCCCACTGGGGCCCAATCCTTTGTCGAAGCCGAACCTGAAAAAGGCCGAAGTCCACGAACTTGTCTTAGGGTGGTCACCGGAGGGGAATGGCCCCAATAACGGTTTTTGCGGCTCCATGGGGGCTACCTTCTGGTCCATCAACCGAAAGCCTTGGCCCGGAGACGCGGTCAAGAACACGGGGCCCATACTGACTATGAAAATGGGCAAAAGTTACATCCTTCGGCTTCGCAACGAGAGCCCCACCCATCACCCAATCCACCTGCACGGCCTTACCTTCAGAACACTACGGTCGAACAAACGCAAAATCGTTCCGACCTGGACCGATACGGTGCTCGTCGGCAAGAACGAAACCGTGGATATCGCGGTGGTTGCCGACAATCCCGGCAACTGGGCACTTCATTGCCACGTGATCGAACATCAAAAAAGCGGGCTGTCGGGCTTCGTGAGGGTTGTATAAGCGCCCGAACCTAACGACGTAGCCTGTCGAACGGTCGTCTCTACTTATACCTGGAATAACAGAGGATGGTGGGCGCGGCTGGGATTGAACCAGCGACCCCTACGATGTCAACGTAGTGCTCT
>DLVK01000137.1:705-4430 GCA_003444235.1 Rhodospirillaceae bacterium | reverse complement strand
CCATATCGTTATATCCATACCCCCGCCGCTGGCCAGCAACCTTCCCGTTCTATCCCAGGCCACTTGGCGTATCTTCTCAGGATACCCAGACATGGCCATTTCCCGTTCGGACGGCAACGCCCATACATGTAGCGTCGCGTCCTGCTCGCCGCACACGAGATATCTACCATCAGGACACCAGGCCATGACGAGTGGCGTACCTTGCCAGGTCAAATGCCTCGTTGGCTCAAGGGCGTCGGGTTGCCAAAAACTGATCTGGCCATAGCATGATGCGGCTACTTCCGGCGCTTCCCGAGCTGAGGATTGCTGGGGCTGCCAGGCAATATCCGAAATCGTATTAGCGTGTTCGGGAGACACGATATTCGACTCCAATCGGCCGCCATCACTGGACAAGTTCCAGAGATGGATTTGGCGTCCCGCCGCAGCTGCCAGCCAATGACCGTCAGGGCTCCAAGCAACTTTTTCTATCCAGGAGTCCCTTGTTTCGACCTGACTGCATAGCTTTCCCTGTGACCATATTTTTACCTGGCCGTCCTGGCCTCCACTTGCCAACAGCGGAAGGCGTGGATGCCACGAAACCGAGCCAACACCAAACTCGTGCGCCGATCCGTGGTGTATTTCCGGCCTGTCGGAGTTTGGCATAAAGAAAGCGATTTCGCCACTTATCGAGGCCGCAGCAAGCATCTGTCTACCTGCGCTCCACCCCGTCGCAATGACGTAATCTTCTAGACATGCGGTCCAGCTGCTGACCAGCGGTTGGGCATCGGCTAGAGTCTGTTCTTGTAGATCGGTCATGCCTTGTATCTTTCATTGTGTTGTGCGGGAATCAGATAGCGACACATGACCACCTGTCCAACATTCATATCGCAACGGCAGCAGGTTATTGCGCTACCGTAATTCGCCCCCGTGCCTCGGGATGAAGCAATAGGAGTCCTCGAGTGCCGCGTTCAATCTGGGCAAAGGCATCATGATTGTGGATGCTCTCGTAATTGGTAACGGACACGCGAAACCAGGAGATGGTTTCTGCCTCTTGCCGTCGTAACAATTCATGCGCACTGTCCCGCACGATATCCTCGACAAACTTCGGGTTGTCGTAAGCACGCTCGGTGACATACTTCTCATCGGCACGCTTCAGTACGGGGTACAGTTGGCTCGACGCGCTCTTTTCAGCGATGTCGATCAAATCTTCGAACCAGATAAATGCTCCGCGACATGGTGACACGGCGATCTCGACCTCTGAACGCTGATTATGAGCGCCGTATCGACTAATTTCCTTACTGCAAGGACAGCAGCTTGTCACGGAGGCCTGCACGCCGACCATTTTGTCCCTGTGACCGTCCACACTTAGCATCGCACTGTATTGACAGTTGTAGTCCAGCACACCATCTATGCCTGTTACGGGCGCTGCACGGGTCAGAAAGATGGGAAATTCCATTTCGACCATTACTTCGCGGGCATCTAGCAGGGTCAGCATTTCACCCAGCACATCGTCGAGCCTATCGGGACGAAAACGGTGTGACTCATTGTTAATGGCAATCATCAACCGCGACATATGGGTGCCTTTTTTTTCGCGTGCCAGGGACACAGTAGCTGACAGGCTGGCAACCGTATTGATCGTTCCGCCAGCACGCAGCGGTACCGCAAGAGGATAGCGTACGTGCGTTACGCCAACCCTATCAATATCAATGCCGCGTGTGTCACGCGTTTCCTGAATGTCTGGCAGATCCTGATATTGGGTATTGAATTCGCTACCTTTCGTCATTATAACAGATCTTCCTGATGAGCATGGGATACGATGAGTAATCGCGCGACCACGGACAGGCGGCAATCATCAAGTTTTTCCTGAAACGAAAATTGAGAACGCGAGGACTAGAATGCGCCGACAGCGACAAAGACCATGTGGGGTCGTCCTCCAGGGGCATCTTGCCCGCTTCCCGGGTCCATAGTGCATGCCGGGGGTGACCAGTACGTGGAGCCGGTGGCAGTCGTCAGCCGGATCTCGATCAGAAACACAAATCGACGACCACAGTAATCATTCACTCCCGCCGCATGCTGCAGGCCCGCCAGTTAATCATGTGCCCCGCCACGAGCATGCAGCCAGCCGTTACCGTAATCATGGACTCGGGGATGCCCAAACCCAGATGCTCTGTGAAGCGACCAGCCAACAGGACGACAACGCCCGCCAAAAGCATCACCGGTGCAGCCCACGAACCGCAGGGACAATACCCCCGCTTGGCCGCGGCGATAGCCAGTATGGCGGCAAGAAGAACAAATATCCACTCGACCGTGTGACTCACGAGTACACCGAGTCCGGCTAAGGTGAGCACGGCCGGAGCGAAGGCGCACGCAGCGCAGTGCAGTGCACAGACCGAACTGGCGATCGCGCCAAGGCGATCGAGGTTGAACTGGTTTACAGAATTGGACATGCAGGATTTCCTTGATTTGCAATTAGCGCTTTGTTGCGCCATCGTTGAAATATGATCGGCTATTCCACCTGTTCCGTTTGAGTGCGCAGCAGCGCATAGTGCGACACACTAGCGAAATCCGAAACATTATGTGTCCGCAGGATTGATGCATAGCCCACGCTCGGCGCAACCCATCGCGCCACTCTCACCCGGAAGCCAGGACGCAGAGGCGACTGGAACTAGCCATAGAGCAAGCGCTGCAGCCTTGTTCACTCCCAGTTGCTTCCCGAGCAACGGAAAGCAGCTGCTCAAGTGGAGTGGACGCTGCACAACAGTGGTGGATAATCTTCAGCTCAGAGCGGGCGGGGAACGGCCAGTCGATGCTAAGTAGTACAGCCGACGCAATTCGTAATTAAAATAGAAACTGAACCAGTGGCTGATTGTTGGGGGGGGAACTACTACAAGGGCGACGAGGATGAGAACGGTTGCAAACACACCGCATACGGAACATTGCGCTTTGTGGCTATCGTGATCGGCTTCAGCAATATGGGACAGCGATCCCACCATGCCTGCCGCCACGAGGAAAACCACCAAAACGCGCAGCATGGGCGCGCGCACACTCGTTTTGTCTCTAAGCATAAAACCGCGTCACAGCGAAGCGGGCGCCTCCTCAACATTCTGCGTCACACCCCCGTGGCAGTCCAGCCATATTTGCTCCGGTAGATCTTCTACCGCCTTGTGGCTGTACCCGCGTTCAAATACGGGACGATACAGCAAATCGCCTTTGCCATATTTCGTCCCGCAGGTGTAACAGGAAGTGGCTCCGCTCAATTCTATCGGCGTGTAACCGCTAATCACCCAGCCAGCGTGGCCTGTATGGGTGGCCAGACTTTGCAGCGCTGCCCTAATGGTCTGCGACTTGTTGCCGTGATAAAACTTCTGCGCCAAGTCTGACAACAAGGCAACCGTTTCCGGGTCGAGGGTGAAATTTAAACGCCGCATTTGCGCTAACCTCTGTTGAACATACGAGACGGTTAATTATACACACTCCTACACACTCAGTCAACTGAGTAAAACGGAAGCGGCACGAGACAATCGCATACTCGTAGCCAAATCCATCCGACGAAACACTGTTGCGTCGGTCTCTACGGCGGTTATCTTGATCCTACCGCCAACGCCAAACCCAATAGAGAATGGCATGGAATACGTCTGGGACTTCCTCCGCGACCTGCAAAACCGCAATAGCACCTACGCGATCGCCGCCCTGATCGTCATCATCTGGTGGGTCGGGCGCAGTTTTGTCCGCCTCTACAACCAGGC
>DLVK01000137.1:0-400 GCA_003444235.1 Rhodospirillaceae bacterium | reverse complement strand
CCGCCTCTACAACCAGGCAGCCGGAGGGCCGACCCGCATCGAACGCCCGGTAGATCAAGAACGGCCGCGCCGCCGCCTGCCCTTGCGATGAGCATGGATTCCGCAGCAAGGGCCGAGCACTTTGCCGCATGGCACGACGCCGACCTGGTGCGTGCGCTCAAGCTCGACTGCGCCGACTACCAACAGGCATACCTCGACGATATCGCCGCCGAACTCGACCGCCGCGGCGTCGATCCCATAGCTTTCGTCGATCAGGTCGAGGTCCGTTGTAATGCCGGCGAAGCCGAGCCATGCAGCATCGCCACAGCCCTCGATAAGTTGGTCGAGAATTTTCCCCTCTGGCACGCGCTATCCTTGACCCGCCACTTCGGCGCGACCCTGGTCGTCCAGCGCGAATTGC
>DLVK01000353.1:870-4310 GCA_003444235.1 Rhodospirillaceae bacterium | reverse complement strand
CCGCTCTATTGGCATGCGCACTCGTTGGGGGTATCGGACTGAGCGGCATAGCCTCGGTCTTAACTACCGATCCGATCAAATTCCGGATCACTCAAGACGGCGACAAGCTTGGCCATCACAGCGTATCATTTCGGAGAATCAACGGCGATTTGCACGTCAATATCGCCATCGATATTCAGGTCCGGCTCTTTTTCCTGCCGGTTTTTTCCTATCGCCATCGCAATCACGAGATTTGGCGCGATGGGCGCTTGATATCCTTGCATTCCGAAACCGACGATGACGGTGACAAATACTGGGTCAAGGCTACCGCGTCCGACGATGCGTTGAATGTAGAAGGCACCAACGGCAGCTTTCAAGCGCCCTTGGACACGATTCCGACTAGTTACTGGTCGATCAAAACCATCGGCAAATCTGTTCTATTGGACACGCAACACGGCAAACTTGTCGATGTTTCGATTTCCCCGGCCGGAGAAAACACGCTCGACACCTTTAACGGTTCGGTCGACGCACAACGCTACGACGTCACCGGCGATCTGAACCTGTCGCTTTGGTATTCGAAATCCGGCGATTGGGTGAAAACATCGTTCAACGTGCGCGGTGCTGAGATCGAGTATTTTCTCGATTCTGACGTCCTGCGAACGGCTGAAAGATCCCCTGAATAAATTCGACGCCTACGCTTATGTTCCAGCCACGACCGGCCGATGGTTCAAAATAATTCAAACAAAGTCGCTTGGATCACCGGTGCCAGTTCGGGGATTGGCCACGGCCTAGCATTAAAAATGGCCGCAGAAGGCTGGCATGTCGGAGCCACCGCCCGTTCGGCGCCAAAACTGGAATCACTCGCCCAGAAATCGATGGAATTGGCAGGCAGCATCCGGGCATTTCCCGCCGATGTGACCGATAGCAGCCTGATCGAAGAGACACTACAAAACATCGAGAAAGATTTGGGCAAGATTGATCTCGCTGTGCTCAATGCCGGCACATATTTGGCAGATGACGCAACATCATTGTCGAACGACCAGTTCACGGAATTATTGGACCTGAACGTTAACGGCACGGTCTACTGCCTCAACGCAATTTTAAGGTCCATGCAACAGCGCAACACCGGTCACATCGCTATTGTCTCGTCGCTCGCCGGCTACGGGGGGCTCCCTCGTGCGTCGGCTTATGGAGCATCGAAAGCGGCGTTGATTAATTTGACCGAATCCCTGCGTCCTGAACTCGAACGCGCGGGTATCAAATTACAATTGGTAAATCCGGGATTCGTAAAAACGCCTCTGACAGACAAAAACGATTTCGAAATGCCATTTCTGATGGACCTTGAACCCGCGATTGCCGCGCTTTACGACGGGCTGATGAGCGACCGCTTCGAAATTACCTTTCCTCGCCGCTTCGCGCTCATGATGAAGCTGATGAAACTGCTACCCTACGGTCTCTATTTTCGACTCACGCGCCGGTTGCTGGACGACTGACCTCTATTCGGCTGCCGCGACGTAACTCTGGTCGCCGCGACCGTCAATACCCGTTTCGTGCTTTCTGAAGAACAGGCTTATTTCGCCAATCTTGATGCCGAATTTCCGCATTTCAGCGCGATTGAACAGCACGCCATCGTTTTGCAAGATCATCCAGTCATCAAAGGAGATATTCCAGACGCGGCCGCCAATTTCGAGCGCAAGCGTATAACGCCAGTTCAGCGCATTCCCAAACGATGTTCCCACCGCCTTCCCGACAACATCTGACGCGGTTCCTTCATAAGTATTGGCATTGAACTTGTGGACTTTCCATTCGCGTAGATCGATTTCACCGTCGTCGTAAGAAAATTTTTCATTCAACGTCAGAATATTACCATCCCAGTGGCCGTTCATATCGACGCTGAATTGCCGGCGTATGTTCCCGAAGCGATCGCTCACGATGCCCCAGGCCCGAGTTTCGCCGGAAAAATAATCTTCGAAAACAAATTTTGGTGTCTTGTTTCGAAAATCTTCGATTTTCATGTCGCTATATCCTGCTTTTGGCAGTGCCTAATTCCGTGGCCTGCACAATGGTTTCTTCTGCAATATTGATTTCAATATCGATTTCAGCGCCGCTCGCATGGTGGCGCCAGATGAGAGCTATTGCGCTCAGTTTGAGAACAATCGGCAAACCCCCATAAAGGATCGAGAGCATCAACAGTCCGGATGCGGTCTTTTCCCCATCGGTCTCAAAGCCGGACCATTCCAGCAACGGAAAGGCCATCCCCACTGCAAGCGCCAAAGACAGCTTGGTGGCCAAGTTCCACAGCCCAAAAAACAAGCCTGCCCTTTCGGCTCCTGTATCCGCTGTATCCCGAGCGACGATATCTGCCTGCATCGATGGGGGGAGCGAAAGATCGGCACCAAGACAAAATCCCGAGACGATGCAAATAACGGCAAAGACGGCTACGTCACCGCTCTCTAGAAACGGCACCGCGAGGAAACTTACACATGCCACGATCATGGCTATGGACCAGGCACGATGCTTATTGGAACGTCTGCTTACCCATAGCCATAGGGGAATGCCCACGATTCCGCACAAGAAATAAAGCATCAACAGTCCGCCCGTGGCTTCCGGCGCCGCGAGCCGATATCCAACGAAAAAAACGAAAAGGGTCGCCGGCAGACCATTTGCAAACCCGTTTAACAGATAAGCGGCGAGCAACCGGCGGAACGGCTTATTTCGGTAGACGGTCTGTGCAGCCTCACGCCAATGCCAATTCGGTTCACTCGTGATATGCCGATCCGGAGTCAGGGTCAGCAATGCCACGATACTGGGCACCAGCAAGATTGCGGTTCCGACACCCAGAATTTGCAGAGATGTCCGAATGTCGTTCGAAAAAATTGCCGGAATACCCACAGTAACCACCGTACCGAGGATAACAAAAGCCTCTCGCGCGCCGGTGACGCGGCTTCTATCGTGATAATCGCCCGAAAGTTCAGCGCCCCACGCGACATATGGCAACATCACCATCGTCGCGCCGAGATAGAACACAAAGCTTGCCAGCAATAGATAGGTCGCATCGGCACCATCCACCGGCAGAAACAAGAACAATATACCGACGAGTAACAGAGGTGCGCCTGAGGCGATCCATTTCTTGCGGCGATTTCGCTGACGGCCCAACCGGTCGGAAAGAATTCCAATTACGGGATCCGTAACAAAATCCCAAATACGCGCAGCGAGCAGAACGAAACCGACCGTAGCCAATCCGAGCCCTAAAGTGTCTGCGTAGAATGACGGCAGGTAGACATAGAGCGGTAAACTGAGAGCCGCCAGCGGCAACCCCACTTGCCCGTAGGCAAACAGCTGCCACTTCTGAACTTGGGCGCCGGTATGGGACAGCGCGTGCGTCATCGGCTATGACCGCCGCAAAGTAATGTGCTGAACATCGATACGGCCGACGTTAAATCCCGCTTCGCAATAAGAGA
>DLVK01000353.1:0-564 GCA_003444235.1 Rhodospirillaceae bacterium | reverse complement strand
TAAATCCCGCTTCGCAATAAGAGAAATAGTAGAACCACATACGACGAAATCTCTCGTCGAATCCCAATTTTTGCAGTTTCGGCCAATTCGTCTGAAAATTTTCCCGCCAGATAGCGAGAGTTTTGGCGTAATCGACGCCATATCCCTCGCACCTTTTCCAAGTAAGGCCGGCACGAGCTACCTCGTCACGCAATCTTTCCACTGTCGGCAACATGCCTCCGGGGAAAATATATTGTTGAATGAAATCCGGGTTCCGACGGTAACTTTCCCAATAATCGGCATCGATCGTGATGACCTGGATAGCGGCCTTTCCACCCTCCACGAGCAGCTCCGATATTTTGTCGAAATAGCTTGGCCAATAAGATTCACCGACGGCCTCGAGCATCTCGATTGACGCGATCCGGTCGTATTGCCCCTCGAGATCACGGTAGTCGCGGAGCACAAGAGTGATTTTCTCCTCCAAGCCTGCGTCTACGATGCGCTTTTGCACATAATCATATTGCGAAGGCGAGATCGTCACTGCGGTGATCTTGCACCCCACTGTTTCTGCCGCATGAACCGCAA
>DLVK01000289.1:0-5389 GCA_003444235.1 Rhodospirillaceae bacterium | reverse complement strand
CTGGATCACGAACATGACGTCCGGTCGACCGGCGTCGTACTCGTCAAAACAGAGTGCACACGGTTGCTGGAGGGCCCAGGGCAGAATTCGACCGCGGAATTCAGTAATCTGCTTGCCATCACGCAGAACGATCGCGTCCTTGCCGATCAGATCGATCCGGCTGATGTGACTATCGAGATTGACCCGCACACAGGGCCAGTTGAGCCGGGCGGCGACCTGCTCCACATGGGTCGATTTACCCGTTCCGTGATAACCCTGGATCATCACCCGACGGTTATGAGCAAAGCCGGCGAGGATCGCCATGGTGGTCTCGTGATCGAAGACATAAGCGTCGTCGATGTCAGGCACATATTCCGAGCCGGCCGAAAAAGCCGGCACCTTCATCTTGGTATCGAGTCCGAAGGTTTGCTTGACCGAGAGTTCGACGTCGGGCGCATCCAATTCATGCGCCGGCACGCGCTCTTCTACTGTTCCTTTAGCCATTGTGAGGTCTGCTTTCCGGTTCTGGTGCTGCCTGGGCCGCCTAGGTGCGTCTCGCTTAGGTAGGAACGACCTTTTTTAACGCGGCATAGGCTTGGTTTATTTCCTTCAGCCGATCCTCGGCAGCGGGGTCGCCGCCATTCACATCCGGATGCAGCTGCTTTACGAGTTCCTTATAGCGCGTTTTCAATTCGGTCAAGGTTATCGGCGGCTGGATTTCCATAATAATGAAGCTGCGACGAAGTTCCGCGTCATAAGAGGGCGGTTCGGGCTGCGCTTCGGCCTCGGGGCCGCGATCTTCAAACACGCCGAAAGCATCTTCAAAAATCGCATGCTCGAAGCGTGTGCGTGGATTTTTAACTTTGCCGCCCATGGGCCAGGTAGGGCGACGCCAAACCGTGTCGTTGCGAATTTCAGCTTCGATTTCTTGCTCTTGCATTCCCTGATAGTAGTTCCAGGCGCGGTTATAGGCGCGCACATGGTCCATGCAGAACCAATAAAACTCGTTCAGCCGGTCACGTCCCTTGGGCGCGCGGTGATCGCCCGCTTTATCACAAGCGGGATGGTCGCAAAGCCGAGACGGCGGTGTTTCCGGCTCAATATCCAGTATTTTATCTTTGCGTCTCATTCACTTACTATGGCGGCCTGAAACATGCCTGACAAGCAGCCTGTCGGCGATATTTGGACCAGCGGAGAGACGAAAACCCGATGAGAGTCGCACAAATAATCGAACAAAAATTGACGGCCGCTCTGGAGCCGGCCCAAATCGAAGTCATCGACGAATCTCACCTTCACGAAGGCCATGCGGGCGCACGTGAAGGCGGGGAAAGCCATTTTCGTGTCACTATCGTCGCTGACGCGTTTACAGATCTAAACCGCGTCGCTCGGCAACGAAAAGTCTATGAAGTACTCGCCGATGAACTCGCCGGCCCAATTCATGCCCTGGCACTCAGTACGATGACGCCCACTGAAGCGGACTCTCGAGCTTAAACATGTCCGGCGGATTTAAAAGCGCATTGGTGACGCGCAACATCCGGGTCAGCGGCCGACGCACTTCGATTCGCCTGGAACCTCCATTTTGGGACCTACTCGACGAAGTCTCCAAACGCGAAGGTCTCAGCACACATGACATATGCACGCGCATTGCCACCCGTGCCATCCATCACGGACTAACCGGGGCGATTAGAGTGTTTTTGCTGTGTTACGCCTGGGCCGGCACGGTCGAGGCAGCATTGGCGGTCGTCCCAGCGGGCCGACTACCCACAAAACCCGAAAACGACACCCAACAGCCTTAACATGAACCGCCGGTGTAAAACGCCGGATATTCCTTTTCCACCACTTCGCCATCATCGCGGAACGCGTAGCAGGTATTGAGCTGACGCGGCGGCCTGTCGGTGCTCGCGTCGGGCCTCGGCTTACCAGAAACCCGTGCTTCCCGTAGGCGAGCGCCGAAAATGGTTTGATATGCGGTCGTGGCCAGCGGTTTCAGCAACTCACGAAGATGCGTGCATCCGTGCACGCCGCCAATCCGCTTATTGACCTCGCGGGTCCAGCCGGGCCCGATTCTGATGCCTTCGAGCTTTTTGTAGTTGGGTGTGATTTCGTTGCAAATCGAGAAAGGGCCCGCTTCGGTTACCGCTTCGACTTCGCGAATTTCCAACCTGTCGGTCATGGTCAACCGCAGCCACATGTGATGCACCGGTTCACCGGCATGGATTTCGCCACGATAATCGTTCGGAAAGCTGTAGGGTTTGGTATCGGTGAGATGACCTTCGATATCCCACAATCCATCCTCGCGCCGATATCCGACACATTCGATCCTGCGCGTATGCATTAATTCACGCGGCCTCGGGGGCGATAAGGGCATCGGAATCTCCGTTTAGCGAGATGACAGTGAATTTACGGCAGGGTGCACTATGCGAGTGGCGTTCAGACGAGGTCAAGCATCCGAATTGGATTCGCTCTCTGATTTCGGTGGGGTAACCCGAACCAAGGTAATTTGGTGACGTTGACGCCTGAGAACTTCGAACCGGAAGCCGTGAAATTGAAAAACCTGGCCCGGCTTTGGGATCGTCCGTGCTTCATAGAGCACGAGCCCAGCAATGGTTGCCGCCTGCTCGTCAGGCAACCGCCACTCGAAGTCACGCGCCAGGTCACGGATCGTGACCGACCCGCTGACGATATAGCTGCCGTCCGACTGCGGCCGCACGCCATGAAACGCTCGATCATGCTCGTCTTCGATTTCCCCGACGATTTCCTCGAGAATGTCCTCCAAGGTCACGATACCGAGAAATGCGCCATATTCGTCGACCACAAGCGCGAAATGTTCGCGCCGCTCCCGAAATGCCTGAAGCTGCTAAAGCAGGGTTGTGGTGTTGGGAATAAACCAAGGGTCGCCGGCGAATTCTGCGATTTCGAGGTCTTCCAGTTTCACTTCTCCGTCGCGCTCCGAACGCACCGCGCGCAACAGAGCTTTCTCGTGGACTACGCCCACGATGTTATCGGGCTCACCCTGGAATAACGGCAGGCGCGTGAACCTGCTCTCCAACACCGCTTCCACAAGGCTCTCGACCGGCGTTTCCGCATCGAGCATTTCCACATTGCGCCGATGGGTCATCACTTCGTCCACCTCCACCTCGTCGAGATCGAGGATACCCCGCAGCATTTGCTGCTCTTGGCGCAATTCCGGTTCGGGACCCGTATGGAGCGCGATCGCACCCCGCAACTCTTCCTCACGTTCCTTATCCGGTTGCTCGGTGAGCAGTTGAACGCCGAACATCTTGAGTGCGAAGCCAACGAGACCGTTAATACTCGCGGTAATAGGCATGGACATGCTGACAAGCACCCGCATTATCGGCGCCACCTCCAATGCCATGCGATCCGCGTGGCTTAGCGCATAACTTTTCGGTAACACCTCGGCGAAAATCACCACCAATAGGGTCATCGCTACGGTCGCATAGAGAATGCCTGCCTCACCGAACAGGTCGAGAAAGACGCTCGTTGCCAGGACCGATGCGAAGATATTGACCAAATTATTGCCGAGCAAAATCGAGCCGATCAGACGATCCTTGCGTTGATGCAAGGCCAGCACAATTTCCGCCCGTCTGCTCTCATTGCGTACCAATTCGTGCATCCGAGGATTCGACGCGGCGGTCAACGCGGTTTCGGAACCGGAGAAAAACGCCGATACCACCAGCAATAACCCAACGACGCCCATAATTAAAAAATGTTCGGCGATCATAATGCGCCTCCGTTCTCCAAAATCTCCATCAACGGTGTCCTATCCACCTCGCGGCTTAGGAATGCTTCTCCGATCCGCCGCGCCAATACGAATGTAAGCTCACCGTCCGTTACCTTCTTGTCTTTTGCCATGTGCCCCAAAAGCGTATTGGGATCCCAATTGATGTTGGGCCGATCGGCGGTCGAGACCGGTAAGCCCACGCTTCGCAAATGATCGCGCACGGTAACCGCCGCAGCCGGATCGCAATGGCCGAGCCGGGCCGAAAGCGCAAACGCCATGACCATACCGATCGATATGGCTTCTCCATGGAGAAGAATGTCTCCGAATCCGGATTCCGCCTCTAACGCATGGCCAAACGTATGACCGAAATTCAACAACGCCCTGCGGCCCGATTCCTGCTCGTCCTCGGCGACAATGTCCGCTTTGGCTTTGCAGCTCGTGACGACAGCATGTTGGCGAGCCGATTTGTCTCCAGCACAAAGCGCCTGACCGTTTTGATCGAGCCAGTCGAAAAATGGCGCGTCACCGATCAAGCCGTATTTCACGATCTCCGCATAGCCTGCCTGCAGCTCGCGCTCAGGCAGTCCATCCAGCACATCGACATCGCAGAGCACCAGCCGCGGCTGGTGAAATGCGCCAACCAGGTTCTTGCCCTGCGCCGTGTTGATACCGGTTTTACCGCCGACCGAACTATCGACCTGCGCCAGCAAACTGGTGGGAATCTGGATGAAATCGAGACCACGCAGCAAGGCTGCCGCGGCAAAGCCGGTTATATCGCCGATTACGCCACCGCCGAGTGCAATCAAACTCGTGCCGCGCTCGATACCGAAAGACAAAATAGTTTCGGCAAGCTTGGCGAAATTCGCGAAATCCTTAGTGCCCTCTCCCGCCGGCAACACCACCGACTGATGCGTAATTCCTGCAGCATCCAGCGATGCCTCAAGCGCCGCACCAAAACGGGGAGCCACATTCTCGTCGCTTACCACAATAACCCGAGGCTGGCGCAACAAAGGCACGGCAAGCGCGCCAGCGCGGGCCAAAAGCCCTTCGCCAACGATAATTTCGTAACTGCGCGCGCCGAGATCGACCGAAACCGTCACATCATCCATGTTCCGTATTCTCTTCCGTCAAAAATGTTTCCACCGCCTCGACGACCTTACTCACCATCGCCTCCGGCGGTCCGTCGGTACTGACCACGGTTATATCCGCATCCGCATAGACCGGATATCGTGCGTCGAGCAGGTCAGACAAGGTTTGTCTCGGATTGGACGTTTTCAACAAAGGCCGAGTGTCGCGGCGATTTACTCTCTGCCATAAGGTTTCGAGATCCGCTTTAAGCCAAATCGAGATTCCCTGACGAGCAATTTCGTCACGTGTTCCCGGGTCCATGAACGCGCCACCGCCAGTCGCCAACACGCCGACACCGTCCCCCAACAACCGTTTGATGACCCGACGTTCGCCGTCACGAAACTCCTCTTCGCCATAGTCCTCGAAAAAATCTGCTATCGAGCAACCAGCTGCCGTTTCGATTTCGATATCCACATCGGTAAAGGGCAGATCTAGCCGTGTCGCCAGCCGCCTGCCAATAGCAGTCTTACCGGCACCCATCATGCCCACCAGAACCAAAGATTTGGGCACAGACAACCCTACCCCGGGCGCACCCGCTCC
>DLVK01000321.1:0-5241 GCA_003444235.1 Rhodospirillaceae bacterium | reverse complement strand
GGTTAGCAAATGAGGTATCTCCGCCACCTTCCGTCGGCACCACATGGGCATTCAGAAGCGTTCCCGCCGGCGGCACCTCGGTGTAGGAATTGTCCGTGTGCCAATTCAGCTCCAGGCTGCCGACACTGGAATTTTTGACGCATGGTTTGCCGTCGTCGTCGAGATTTGTAATGAGCGTGATACCTGCGTGCTTGCTGACCCTATCACTGCCGACCTCGAAGCCCGCCTTCATGTAAAACTCCCGGGATTTAGCCGCCTGGCTTCCACCGAAAACCTTTGTTACTTCGAGAAGTTCTTCATCGCTGTATTTCCGGCTACGACACAACCGCACCATATGGTCGAGCCAAGCTTGTCTAAGTGCATCCGCCACATCTTCGGGAATCGGCTGGCCGAAATCTACGCCTCTGATCTCGGCACCGACCGGTCGGCCGGTTGGAATGACTTCGAATTCTTCTAGCGTATTGGGCATGATTCTTTCCTGTCGTCTTACGCCGCCGCTTGATCCCATGCGGAAATCACCCCGTCGCTTTTGACCAAGGTGCGGTGCATGAAGCGGGTTTCATTGGGATTGATGGGCGAGCGCTTGTGTAGCACCTGCTGATTGTCCCACATCAAAAGGTCGCCGACCTGCCAGTCATCGTGGGACCAAATGAATTTATCCTGTGTGATGTGCGCCCAAATGCGATCCTGTGCTTCCTCGCTTTCCTCATCCGACATCTCGACGATGTAGCAGGATGGAAAGTCATGGCGGCGGCTGAGATATAGCGCTCGTTCCCCGGTATCCGGGTGCAGGCGTACCAATGGATGGACGGGCCCATCCACATCTTCGCGGCAAGTCAATGTTTGGCCTTTAAAAACCGCACGCAAATTGCCGACCGTGTTATGGCTGTTGTCGTGGCGCATATGCTTACCTTCGATCGCTTGCTTCAGATCGTCGGGCAAGGTTTCGTAGCCGTTTACGACATCGAGGAACGACGTCTCACCGGATTTCTCCGACGGCAAAACTACCGCGTTCAGAATACTGCCCATGGGCGGATCGGGGCGGTAGGAATTATCCGAATGCCACGGTATTTCGAGGCTTCCCGATGCCGCGGTTTTGAGCGCCGGTTTCCCATCCTCATCGAGATTGGTGATATAGCTGATACCCGGGAAATCGGAGATACGCTGCGACGTTTTTTTGAATCCCGCCTTCATATACATCTTCCGGGCTGCGGTATCCTGAGCTCCACCCAATGCCTCGCCGAGCCCATATAGCGTCGGCTTGTCGATGTGCTGCCCGCGCAAGAGCAAGACCTTGTGCTCGATCCAGATTTCCCGCAGCCGGTCCGTAACTTCGTGCGACACATCCTTGGTGAAATCGAACCCACGCACTTCGGCGCCTAGCATGGCGCCGGTGGGAATAACTTCGATATCTTCGAGCCGATTCACCATTGTGGTTGTCCTACTCGGCTGCTGCCGATGAATCCCACGCCGAAATTACGCCCTCGCCCTTGACGAGCGTCCTTTGCATGAACCGCTTTTGGGTCGGATCGATAACCGAGCGTTTGTGCAGAACTTGTTCATTATCCCACATGACCAAATCCCCAGGCCGCCATTCGGTGTGAGTCCACGTGAAGTCCCCCAGGGCGACATGGGCCCAAATTCTATCTTGCAAATCTTCGCTCTTCTCATCATCGAGTTCGACGATATAAGCAGACGGAAACCCGTGCCGGCGGCTGAGATAGAGTGCCCGCGCGCCCGAATGCGGGATAACCCGCACCACCGGATGCACCGGACCGTCCACCTCCTCGCGGCAAGTAGGTTCGACACCGTTATAGACCGCCCGCAATTGGCCCACCGTGCTGTGACTGTTGTCGTGGCACATATGTAGCCCTTCGATCTCCTGCTTAAGCTCGTCGGACATGCTTTCATATGCCGCGACCGCGTCGAGGAACGAAGTGTGCCCACCGCCATCCACCGGAACTTCCACCGCATTCAGCATGCTACCGCGCGGCGGATGCGCCATATAGGAGTTGTCTGTATGCCAGCCGATTTCGAGACTGCCCGAACCCTTGGTGCGCAGCACGGGCTTACCGTTCTCGTCGAGGTTGGAGATATAGCTAATGCCAGGGTAATCGGAGATGCGCGCGGTGCCCTCCTTCCAGCCGGCCTTCAAATTCATCGCGCGTGAGCCCGTCTCCTGCACGCCGCCTAGAGCTTCGGCGGCTTCATAGAGGTTTTTCTTTTCAAGAAACTGCTCACGCAACAGCAATACTTTATGTTCGCACCACAGTTCGTTGACCCGGTCGGCAACCTCTTGCGGCACCTCTTGGGCAAAGTCGACACCGCGGATTTCCGCGCCGAGCGATGCGCCCGTCGGGATGACTTCGATATCGTCGAGTTTATTGACCATTTTTTCCTCGCTTGATCCTTATTCTGCGGCAGCAACGCCTTGGGTCGGTTTGGGGACGTCGAATGCGGAAATTACCGGGCCGCCGGTAACGCACGCTCGATGTAAATAGCGCTTCTGCTTCGGGTCCACTTCGTTCCTACGATGGAGGGTACAGATATTGTCCCAAATAACCAGATCGGTGGGCGTCCATGTGTCATGGACCCAAACATATTTCTCCTGGGTCGCGTGCGCCCAAAGGATATCCAGCAAATCGTCGCCTTCATCGGTCGGCATCTCGACGATATAGCTCGATGGCCGCGCCCAACGGCGCCCAAGATAGAGGCAGCGTTTTTTGGTCACAGGATGGATACGCACCATCGGATGAATGGGGCCTTTGACTTCGTCGCGGGATTTCGGCAGTTCCAGGCCCATGCGCGCCCGACCCGCCGTGTTTCGGCTGATATCGTTCAGAATGTGCTTTCCTTCGATCGTTTCCTTCAATTCGTCGGAAAGTTCGTCGTAGGCCAAATACTGGTTGGCAAACATTGTATGCCCGCCCCCATCCACCGGGACGTGGACCGCATTCAGCATACTCGCCTTGGGCGGTTCCTCCATATAGGAGTTGTCCGTATGCCAGGCGATCGCGAGACTGCCGCTGCCTTCGGTATGTTTTTGCGGCTTGCCGTCCTTATTCAAATTCGAAATCTGGCCGAGACCCTTAATGTCGGAGACCCGGTGCGAGCCCGGCTTCATACCCGCATCGAGATAGATTTGCCGCGAGCCCGGAACGTAGCGACCGCCGAGCTCATCGGCGACCTCCATGACCCGCTCCCGCTCGAGCGGTTGATCGCGAATGAGTACGACCAAATGCTCTGCCCAGATTTCATTGAAACGGGCCAGCACCTCATCGGAAAAATCTTCGGACCAGTCGAGACCTTTAATCTCCGCGCCAAGCGCATTACCTGTCGGGATGACTTCGATGTCTTCAAGTCGA
The DNA here is from genome assembly GCA_003444235.1 of Rhodospirillaceae bacterium. Lineage (GTDB taxonomy): Bacteria > Pseudomonadota > Alphaproteobacteria > UBA8366 > UBA8366 > UBA8366. Next base: position 1,876 of record DLVK01000321.1, on the reverse strand, counting down.
TTGACCATGAGTTCAGTCTCCTATGCGGCTTTAGGGTTGGATTGCGGCCTGTCCCAGGCGGAAATAACCGGATCGCCTTTTATCAAAGTGCGATGCATCACCCGGGGAGCGCCCGGATTAACCGCGGTACGCCGATGCATCACTGCGCGATTGTCCCACATCAAAAGATCGTGGGGTTGCCAGCTATGGGCCCAGACATATTTGTCCTGCGTCGCATGAGCCCAGAGCCGGTCCATCAATTTCTCGCCCTCATTGTTGGGCATTTCAACCAAATGGATCGACGGCCAATTTGAACGAAGGCTGAGAAACAAAGTGCGCTTGCCCGTCGGCGGATGAATGCGTACCGCCGGATGGAGCGCGCCGGAAATGTCGTCGAGAGATTGGGGCATAACGCGATCCGGGTGCAGCGTTTCGGCCGAGGTACGCGAGCCATCATGGCGCAAATGCTTGCCTTCGATCGCCTCTTTCAAACCCTCGGGCAACTCTTCGTACGCCAAAATCTCATTGCAAAATAATGTCCGGCCGGTGTCGTCTTCCGGAACTTGGCCGGCCCAGAGGATAGTGCCCGTGGGCGGAACGTCGCGATAAGTGTTATCGCAATGCCAACGTAGCTCGGCGCTACCGGTACTGATGTTCTTTGCCGACGGTTTCCCCTCATCGTCGAGATTGGTGACGTAATTGATGCGTTCGTCCCGAGGCGTCCCTTTGGAGTATTCCTGCAGCCCAAGCGCGCGGCGGCGCATGCGAGCTCCTGCTGGCTGGTGCCCACCGAAATGGTTAGCCAGTTGGACGATTAACGAGTCGGTCATTTTCTGACCGCGAAACAACAGCACCAAATGCTCTCCCCACACGTCTGTCAATTTCTCGACCACGTCATCGGGCAAGGGCTGTGCGAGATCCACACCGCGGACTTCGGCACCGAGCGCTGCACCGGACGGAACAACTTCAAGCCTATCTAACGCATTTACGCCCATCGCCGCCTACTCCGCCGCCGCATCGCTTGCGGATTCAATGATCCAAGGCGAGATCACCGGCTCGCCTTTGATCAAGGTGCGGTGCATGACCCGAGGTTGGGCCGGATTGATCGCTGTTCGCCGATGCATCACGGCACGATTGTCCCAAACCAGCATGTCGTTCGGGCGCCATTTGTGCGACCAGACGAATTTATCTCGGGTCGCATGCGCCCAGAGCCGGTCCATGATCTCCTCGCCTTCCTCGCTCGGCAGCTCAACGAAATGAACCGATGGTGCGCTCGAACGCAGGCTCAAATAAAGCGCGCGCTCGCCGGTCGACGGATGAATGCGCACACAGGGATGAATCGCTCCTTCCACGTCATCGTAGCTTGCCGGCACCGGCTTATCGGGATGCGTAAATCCGGCGGAGGTGCGCGAGACGTCATGGCGAAAATGCTTGCCTTCGATAAAGTCCCGTAAGTCTTCGGGTAACTCCGCATAGGCCCGGATCATGTCGCAAAATTGGGTTTGACCGGACTCATCGTCGGGCACTTGTTCAGCCCAAAGGAGCGTCCCACCCGGGGGAACTTCGGTATAGGCGTTGTCGGAGTGCCAGCGAAGCTCTGTCGTGCCCGAGCCCAACGCACGGGTTTTGGGGTCCGGCAAGGCGAGGTTGCCGTTTTCGTGAAGGTTACTGACATACATGATACGCGGGTCGCGCACCGCACCTTTGAACGTTTCCTTGACGCCCTCTGCCAGCCGGCGCTTGCGGGCGCCGCTCGCTTGATAGCCACCGAAGATTTCGTTCGCCTCGACGATAAGTTCGTCGGTCATTTTTTGATCGCGAAACAGAAGAACCCGATGCGCGGCCCAGCTATCCATTAATTTCGCTTTGAGATCGGTCGGCACCGGGGCCGACATAT
>DLVK01000022.1:0-2775 GCA_003444235.1 Rhodospirillaceae bacterium | reverse complement strand
CAGCCTCACGCCGCTTGCGGAGGCAACCGCACTCGCCTTTACCGCCCCTTTGTTCGCGGTCCTGTTGGCGATTTGTTTCTTGGGCGAAAAAGTGGGTATCCGTCGCTGGACGGCGATTTTCATAGGCTTTGCGGGTGCCCTGGTGATCTTGAGACCAGGCTTTGGCGAAGTGGAGATCGGTGCGCTCGCGGTGTTGGTCTCCGCTGTGATCTGGAGCGGTACGCTTATCGTGATCAAAGTACTGAGCCGCACCGAATCCAGCCTCACGATCACCGCCTATATGGCACTGCTTTTGGCGATCCTATCCCTGCCGCTGGCGGTATTTTTCTGGCAAACGCCAACCCCTGCACAATTTTTTTATCTTTTTGTCATCGCGGCCACCGGAACGCTGGGTCAATACACGCTGGTGGAAGCCTTAAGCGGGGCAGATGCGCAGGTGGTTATGCCGCTCGATTTCATGCGCATCGTCTGGACCGCACTGCTCGGTTATTTGCTATTCAGTGAAGTTCCGGATTTCTTCGTGTGGCTCGGAGCCGCGATGATTTTTACCAGCGCTACTTATGTCGCGATCCGCGAGCGCCGAAAGCAATCGACATCACCATAGTGAAGAATCTGAATTTATTAAGATTTTGCGTGCGATTTCAGCAATTCACTTCAAACTATCATATATGAATATAAGAATTCAAGAAATATAGAAATACAATACGAATCTATATTTTGGTCACCTACCCGCAATAACATACAATTAAAATATTATTTATTTATATTAATTATTAAAATAAACATTATTTAATTAGATTATCTTATTATATGTTATGTTTTTTCTAAAAAAATGAACAATTCGCCTTGAAATTTTTTACGGAATAGCCCATTTTATTAGTGTTATGGCTGATGTTGGGTCAGTTCAAGTGTTAACGAATTCCGCTAACGGTGGCGTCGCTCCTGTCAACGACGGACCGGGCGGTCGTACGCGTGCGCAGGTCGACGAACAACAGAGCCGTTCCGCCAACAATCGCGCTGTCGCTTTCACGGCAAAATTCGGTAATGCGGAAACCGATAGCGGACTCCGTATCGTTCGCGGTGACGAAGTTCAAGCGATCGAAAGTGCCGATGTAGATGCTTTAGTCGAAATTCGTCGCAGCCAGGCAGCGGCACAGGCGTTGCTCTCGCTCCAGGAAGTTGGTGACGACGACGGGCCTGCGGCCACGGATACTGAAACCGCAGCCCCCGAAGGCGAAGTAATAGCACCTGAAATTACGGACGCTGATACCGGCACTGCGTCATTGGATGCCCCGGCACCCACCACCGGCGGTGCCGATATTGAAATTCAAGCTCCGCAAGGCGGTGGCGGCCCTAGTAGCGCCGCGTTAGATGCGCCGGCACCGACAGATGGTGGCGCCGATGCACCCGAAGTCGAAATCACCCTGCCGGATGGTACGGTTACCTCCGGCGGCACCGGCGGGCCACCGCGCGGCGCCGTACTGGACATCGTCGTTTAAAAACCCATTTTCAGGAATTGACTAAGCATGCGACCGGTCCGGCGCCTTTTAAGCCTATGCGTCAGGGCCGGCTAATCAATTTGCCAAGGGGAGGCTGAAATGCGTATTGCCGTACTCGACGACTATTTCAACAAATCACTCGAATTTGCCGATTGGTCACCGCTCGAAGGCCGAGCGGATGTCACCGTCTTCACCGAATACCTAGGGAACGAAGACAACGTGGTCGCCGCACTCAACGAGTTCGAGATTATTGTCGGCATGCGCGAACGCACGCCGTTTCCTCGCTCGACCCTTGAACAACTACCCAATCTAAAACTGCTGATCACCACCGGTGGCCGGAATAAATCCTTCGACATGGACGCGGCCGCGGAACTGGGCGTCACTGTCTGCGCCACCGGTGGCGTTGGGTCCCCGACATCCGAACTTGCCTGGGGGCTTATCATCGCCCTCATGCGGGATATTCCCGGGCAGCTCCAATCGATGCGCGACGGGGGCTGGCAGACCAAACCGGGGCTTAATCTATCCGGAAAGACTCTGGGGATCGTCGGGCTCGGCCATCTCGGGTCGCGCGCCGCCAAGGTCGGCCTCGCTTTTGATATGAACGTCATTGCCTGGAGCCAAAATTTGACCGACGAGCGCGCTGCGGAAGTTGGTGTCACTCGTGTCAGCAAGGAAGACCTCTTCTCCACTGCCGATGTGATTACCATCCATTACGGTATGAGCGAGCGCAGCCTTGGCATGATTGGCGAGGCGGAATTGGCGGCCATGAAGGAAAGCGCTTTTATCGTCAACACGTCCCGCGCACCGATTATCGACCAGGACGCGCTTTACAATGCGCTGACGTCAAACTCCATCGCCGGAGCCGGACTCGATGTGTATATGTCCGAGCCTTTGGCTACGGATGACAGATTTCGCACGCTCGAGAATGTGATTCTGACACCGCATATCGGTTATGTGACCGTGGAGAACCACGAAAAGCATTACACCGACATTGTCGAGAATATCGTCAAATTTCTCGACGGCGATCCGATAAGGGTTTTGGCGCAGCCGGCTTAGGCGTTCAGGTCAACCACCAACCGTCCGCGGATACCGCCTTTTAGTATCGCTCCGGCCGCGTCGGGAACGCCGGCAAGAGCGGTCGTTTCCGTCAGCTCGTCCAATTTCTCGAGCGGCAAGTCTTTGGCAATGCGCTGCCACGCAGCAACCCGATTGTCGTAGGGCTGAACCACGGAATCGATGCCGAGCAGGTTCACGCCCCGAAGCAGAAACGGAATCA
>DLVK01000116.1:0-5543 GCA_003444235.1 Rhodospirillaceae bacterium | reverse complement strand
CCGCCGCCCGCCGCCGATGCTAGGCGAACATACCGACGAAGTTTTGCGCGAGAAGTTATCGTTGTCCGAAGACGAAATCGCCGATTTAAAATCAAAGAAAATCGTTTGAATAGCGATTGTGATAGTCCAGTCTGACTGGACGGTTTACAATTTGTTAACCTTTTCGGGGTCATATTCCTGTGGTGTAATAATCGAACGTTTATGTCGTTCGGAGCTCTTCAACTGTGGCAAAAATTGGTAGTCAGCGGCGATCCGCCATTGCCTCTGCCGGCCCTTCTCCCGCCGGCAAGACTGATGACTACGTTCCGTTTTTAATCCGTTTTCAGGCGTGGTGGGAAGGCGTCGAACCCGGTTCGTTGATGCGCCGGCGGCAAAGGGCCAAGCCTCGACGGAGCAAACGTATCGATGTCAGGTCTCGGCAGGCGATACGTGAGGTTAGCGAGCGTTGGACGCCAAGGCGAATCGAAATAGTCAGCCGTATTTACGGTGAAGGTTTCATTCAGATAGGCGGGCAAAGTTTTATGGAGCGCCGTCTGGAGTCGATGGGGCTCGACGAAAAAATGTCGGTGCTGGATATGAGTGCCGGATTGGGCGGCACATCGCGATTGATGGCCCGTAATTTTGGCTCTTGGATTAGTGGTTTTGAAATGGAACGCCAATTGGCGGATGCGGGCATGCGGATGTCGCGATCGGAGAATCTGAAAGATAAGGCTCCGGTCAAGCCATACGATCCGGAAAACGTCGAAATTCAGGATCGTCGCTATCATTTCATCTTGATGCGCGAGCGACTTCATACGGTGAAGAACAAGGTTCGACTACTTAAAGAATTATCAGAAGCGCTGACGCCGGGCGGGAAGATGATGTTGATCGAGCTTGTCGCAGTTGACGAAGACGCCAAAAAGCATGCTTTGGTTAAAAATTGGTCCGAATCGGAATATCACGAGTTATCGCTGTGGAGCGAAGACGATATCAAAGATGCGATTTATCATCTCGGCCTTGAGCTCGATGGTTACTACGACGACAGCGATGACTATAAGAACGCGATTTTGCGCGATTGGAGACGGTTCACTCGTAGTTTGCAGAAAGAAGAGCTCGACCAAGAATTCGTCGATATCATGATGGATGAAGCAGAGGTCAATAAAGCGCGCACGGACGCAATTAACGCTGGGATTTTAAAACTGGTACGTATCGAGCTCACCCGCCGCAAAACCCATACATTGCTCTCTGACTGGTAGTAATCCCGCGGGGCGCGAGTGCCATTGACAGAGCGAGCCGGCACAATTAATGTCCGCCGCCAATTCTAGCGATAGGGAATAAGACGATGAAAGTCGTGAATTCTTTGAAATCGATGAAGAAACGCCACAAGGATTGCCGCGTGGTACGTCGCCGTGGCCGGGTCTATGTCATCAACAAGACCAACCCACGCTTCAAGGCGCGGCAAGGCTAAGGCACAGCATTTATATTTAACTGTACCCTGAGCGTCGTGCGTTTGTGCGGCGCTTTTAGTTTGTGTTCACGCGGGCGCGTTCGGCTGACGCCACAGTCGAACAATGACCTCAATATTTAAATATTCGAGACCGGATCGAGACGGCCGCCAGCGTCGCGCCTTTTGGCGCACGAAAATGAACCGCTGTAGCCAAAGCTAAGGTAAAATCGCCTCAGGTTCTCCAAGGGAGGATATGATGAAAGGTATTGATCTCTCACTCTTAGAAATAACCGGTCTATACGCTGCAATTCTCGCGATACTGCTGGTCGCAGCGTCGATCAACGTCATTCGTAATCGGGTAAAAAACGAAGTCGATCTCGGTGATGGCGGGAAAGGTGTCATGCTGCGTGCCATTCGGGCGCAGGGTAATTTCATCGAATATGTTCCGATGGCGCTGATCCTGATGCTTTTGCTCGAACTCAATCGCGAAAGCGCGACGCTACTGCACGGGCCGGGCATAACGCTTGTCGTCGGCCGCTTGTTGCATTTCTACAGCATCGTCGGTGAAAAAATGCCACCGCGCTTGGCTGGCATGCTGTGCACGTTCGGCGTGCTCCTGGTCGGTGCCGGAATGTTGTTGCGGGCGGTCCTGTAAAAGCGCGGTTTGCTATTCGTCGCCAAAGGATTCTGCGATGTCTATAAGCGCATTGGCGCTGTGCAGACCTTGTCCAATTTCTTCCGGTAACCATTGGTTTGGCCCTTTAACCAAGGGCAATCCCATATCATCGCACTTGCTCGCATCCGATCCTTTCGGCACGCAAAGCAAATTCAGTTCCAAGGGCGCGGCAAAAATATTCTCCGTCGCTTTGGCGAAGTTTTCGGGTCTGAAATAAGAAATCACATGCCAGTAGGCTTTGTAGCCGAGAGATAGAACGGCCTCGATCAACTGTGGCGATCTGCGCTGGTTGTTGTTCTCGACATAGAGAATTGGAAGATACTTCTCGAGGGTCCGTTTCGTGCCTGAGATAATGTCGGTTTCCATGCCTTCGGCGTCTATTTTCACTAGATCGCAATTTGTCATTTCACCGTGATCGGTCAGATCATCCAAAGTGATTACGGGCACCCGAATCTTTGAGCCATCGTTGTTTACCGGAAAAAAGCGGGCAACGTCGTCGAGTAATAACGTAAAGCCGCCAAAATTCGCATCTCGATTGTAATCGAGCGCAGGGAACTCGACTTCGCCTTTGTTTGCCGCACAGGCGGCGTTAATAGTTTTCACGTTTTGGCAGGCGTTAAGGTCCAGGTTTTTTTGCAATAGCGTGAAAATTTCCGGTTGCGGTTCCAGTGCAATAACCTTCCCGGATGACCCGACCTTTTGGGAAAAAAACACCGCGTGTGTACCGATATTTGCGCCAACGTCGAAAACCGTTTGCCCGGGCTGCAGCCAATGCGACAGCAGCATCATTTTGTGTTCGGCAAACTCCCCGTATATCTGTAGGGAACGGCTAATAACCGTATCGTGGGGGTTTATGAAAAACTGCCCACGTTTGCCCTTGGCTATGATCGCTTCCATGTTCGCCATCCCTGTAAATAAGCCACACGAGGCAGGGCAACAAAATGGCTAACGAAGTGCTAAGCACTCCGTTCGATCGCACCCGGCTTACTTCACCAATTCGCGCAGGAATTTCGCTCGCGACGTCGCTTCGCCCATGATGAAACCGAGATCGGCGCCGCCCAGCATGAATCGCACGCCCATCTTGATGTATTTTTCCATCAGCGCGTGATCGTAGACGCCGCCCATGGCTGGGTACTTGCCGTGCTTGTGGCATGCGTCGATCATGGTCTTGTACGCATCGTTCGTGCGCTCGTGATCGAACTGGCCGGGAATTCCCATTTCCGCGCAGAGATCATTGGTGCCGATCATCAAAACATCGACTCCTTCGACCGCAGCGATCGCATCCGCGTTCTCGATCGCTTCCGGCGTTTCCAGCATGACGATAACGAGCGTGTTGTCGTTGAGTTGTTCGGCGAGGTCGCCACCGGGCATGCGCGCCATGCCGAATTGCGGCAGGTTGTTGCTCATGGAGCGTTTGCCGATCGGCGGATACTTCGCGGCCCGCACGATGGCTTCGGCCTGTTCGACCGTATCCACATGGGGGGCGATTACCCCTTGGGCGCCGCCGTCCAAAACTCGCGCAATATGGAAATGCTGATGGCCGGGAATGCGCACGATTGGCGTGACCCCGGTATTAAGCGAGGCCGAAGCGATTTGGCTGGCGAGGTCCACATCGAAGGTGCCGTGTTCCATATCGATGAACAGCCAGTCGAAGCCGCAGGTATTTGCGATCATGCCCGCGTTGACCGTCCGACCGACGCGTAGCCCAAAACAAAAGGCGATGCCGCCGGCTTCGAGTTTCTCTTTGGTGGTGTTGGGTATGAGTGTCATCGCCGCCTCCCTACAATTCGATGCCGCTCAGGAAGGCCGAGCGCTTATTGGCGCCGGCGGCCATGAAACCGAGATCGCCGCCGGCATTAATGAAGGTGCAGCCCATCCCGATGTAACGGGTGGCGTTTTCCTCGTCGTAGATGCCGCCCATGCCGGCGAATTTACCGTGCTTCTTGCAGGCATCGGTCATGATCTTGAAAGATTCGATCAGTTTTTCATGATCGTATTGCCCGGGGATTCCCATATCGGCGGTGAGATCGTTGGAACCGATGTGGAGAACATCGACACCTTCGAGCGCAGCGATGTCGTCCGCCAGTTGGATCGCATCCCATGTCTCCAGCATGATCACCACCATGGTGTTCTCGTTACAGATTCGCATGGTGTCGGCGAGGTTATATTTGCCATAGGAGAGTTGCGGCACCGGGCCCGGCGAGGAGCGGTGTCCGATCGGTGGGAATTTGCACCAATCGACCGCGGCCTTGGCCTCTTCGACCGAATCCACATGCGGGATGATGATCCCCTGCGCGCCGCCGTCGAGCATGCGGCTGGCATGAAAATGCTGTTTGCCGGGGACTCGTACCACCGGCGTGCAGCCGACATCGAGCGCAGACATGCACATCTGGCTGACCATATCGATATCGTAAGTGGCATGCTCCATGTCCGGTTTGATCCAGTCATAGCCGCAGGCATTGGCGATCTTGGACACGTCCGGCGAGCGCAAATAATTGACGCTGAAACCGAGACCCATCTCGCCGGCGGCGAGCTTCTCTTTCAGCTTGTTAGGTTTCACGGTCATCGAAATCCTCCCCTGTAACGGTCGCCATCATCGGGCTGTCGCGGAAATATGGCAAGGGGGCAGGGGATTTTGGCCTTCACGGCTTCCTATCGCCTGCACCTCCCTTGCAACAAATGCGAATCCCGCTCACAATTTGATCGAAAAATCGGCCTGTCTCGTCGGGAGGAGACCATGGCGTTGGAAATTCGGAAATTAGGCGAGTTTGTGGGGGCCGAGGCGGTTGGTGTCGACCTGTCGAAGCCGGTCGAAGAAGAGACGCGCCAGGCGCTTTACGATGCCATGGTCGAGCATGTGGCGCTGGTCATCCGCGATCAGGAATTCGGACCTAACGAGTTTGCCCACGCCGCCTCGCTGTTCGGCGAGCCGATGCGGCAAAACTTCACCAAATTCGCCTGCGAGGAGCAGCCACTGGTCTCCTACATTTCCAACACTTTCGAAAGTGCGAAGGGAAAGCGGGTCTATCACTCGACCTATTGGCACAGCGACCATGCCAACCGGGAGACGCCGCCGAAATACACCTCGCTTTATGCGCTCGAACTGCCGGAAAGCGGCGGCGGCGACACCGGCGTGTTCAATACCCGCGCCGCATACGCCTCGCTGTCCAAGGAATGGCAAGAGAAGCTGGATCCCTTAGAGGGTGTGCACGGCTATCAGGGTTCGTCGAAGACTGCGGTCTCGTTCAAGGTGGATGTTTCGGCGAAATTAGTTGAGGACGTGCCGGTGACGCACGATCTGGTTCGCATACACCCGGACAACGGCGAAAAGGCGATCTACCTCCATCAGGGCAAGCTGCATAATTTCGTCGGCATGGACGGCGAAGAAAGCCATGAGTTGGTGTCCGACCTGTTGGAGCTGACCTTGAAGCCTGAATTCGT
>DLVK01000026.1:0-3115 GCA_003444235.1 Rhodospirillaceae bacterium | reverse complement strand
GGCAGCGCGCCGCCATCGGAGCGTGCGCTGGCATTGCCAACGTCGCGCAAGCACGGCGAATGGCTTCCCGGTGGGGCATATTCTGCTCTAGCCTTGTGCGTATAACGGTCGCGACCTTAACTCGAATCGGTAAGTCCGAGAGATCGCCCGACGCTTCGACCATTTTTCGGTCTGCAAGCCCGCTATGATGTTCGATCGCATCCGTCGCCGAGACGGGAAATGCTAGCGCTGCTGCATCCTCATTGAGCCCCAGATCCGCTGCGGCGCGGTTAAGCGCGGTCATGGTCCAGCCATCAAATGGTATGTGCGGTAGGGCCGCTTCCACGATTTGGTCGCGCGTGTGCTGAATGTCGTATGTATCAGTCATCGCTCATTCCCGCGTCATCCTCTGTGCCAGCATCATTGCCGGGCACACCATAGCGCATCTCGTCGCGGAACATCAGCAACGACAAATCGTCCATTTGTTGTGGATAGAGGACGCCGTCCAGATGGTCGCATTCATGTTGTACGACCCGCGCATGAAACCCTTCGGCAACTTCGTCGATTTCGGACCCGTCGAGTGCCGTTGCGCGATAGCGGATCTTGGAAAAGCGGGGCACTTTGCCGATTAGCCCTGGCAGCGACAGGCATCCTTCCCAGTCGAGTTCCTTGTCTTCGGTCAATGGCTCGATCGAAGGATTTATCAGCACCGTGAGCGGCACCTCCAGGGCTCCGTCGTCACCATCTTGCTCGGCGGCGCGGTCACCAGCGACGAAAAACACCACAACGCGCAGCGGCACATGTACCTGTGGTGCCGCGAGCCCCGTTCCGTCCGCATCCTGCATGGTTTCGAGCATGTCACGAACCAGCGTTTGAATCCGGGGGGCGCTCGGGTCCATTACGGGCTCAGCGGGTTGACGCAGGACGGGATGGCCCATGCGGGCGATTTTCAAAATAGCCATGGGGCGTACTATGCAGAGGTGAAAGGCGACAGTAAAGCATTGGAAATAGGGGACTCCCTGGCTTCTGTCGGGCCCTGCTTAACGCTTCACAGGCGTCGGGAGCTATGATATAAACCGCGCCTTCAAGTCGCCGGGCGGGCAAGTCCGTCAGGCGAGACCAAATTTGTGTACGATTTTGACTGTTTCAAAGTGGTAAGGAGTTAGAACCATCGTTCAAGTCGTCGTAAGAGACAATAATGTCGATCAGGCCTTAAAAGCGCTGAAAAAGAAGATGCAGCGTGAAGGTCTGTTTCGCGAAATGAAGCTGCGCCGCAGCTATGAGAAGCCCTCCGAACGCCGCGCACGCGAGAAAGCGGAAGCGGTTCGCCGCCATCGCAAGCTAATGCGCAAGCGCCTGGAGCGCGAAGGCTACTAGGCCTCTAAAACTGGTTATTTCAGCGTGAGAAGCGCCCCCGAGGTCCGGTGGGGCGCTTTTGCTTGTCCAAATCACAGAACTGTGAGTTGCTGCTTATGGTGTCTCACGCCACACTTGGGGCGATGCGACGTACATTCCTTATTCTATTGGCTCTTCTGTGCTTGAGCCCTCAGGCGTTGGCCGATCCGGGTCTCTGGAAATCGGAATGGCCGAAGACCGATTTTTCCAAAAAACTGGCATCGATAAAATTCAGCGAAATTTTCTCGGGCGGGCCTCCCAAAGACGGCATTCCGGCAATCGACAAGCCCAAATTCGAGCCGGTCTCGGAAATCGATAATTTGAGCGATACCGAACCGGTGGTAGGGCTGATCGTCAATGGCGAAGCCAAGGCTTATCCGGTTCAAGTTTTGATGTGGCACGAGATCGTCAACGACACGATCGGCGGTGTGCCGGTGTCGGTTACTTTCTGTCCGCTATGCAACGCGGTGGTCGTGTTCGACCGGCGTCTTGACGGACAAGTGCTTGATTTCGGCACTACGGGGAAGCTGCGCTATTCGGACCTCGTCATGTATGACCGCCAGACCGAAAGCTGGTGGCAGCAATTCCTGGGTAAGGCGATCACCGGTAAACTGACCGGGAAAGTCTTGAAAGTGCTGCCATCGCGTCTCGAGTCCTGGGAAAAATTCAGGAAACGCGCGCCAAAGGGAAAGGTTCTCGTGCCGGATACCGCTTTTTTGCGGAGCTATGGCGCCAATCCTTACGAAGGCTACGATACGCTGCGCCAGCCATTCCTTTATCAGGGTGAAACGCCAAAGGGGATCGCCGCTTTAGCGAGAGTGGTATCGCTCCAGAAAAAAGATCAAGCGTGGAGCCTCGAACTTTTACGCAAAAAAAAGCAAATCAAGCTTGCCGATGGGACTGTTTTGGCGTGGGAGAAAGGGCAAAACTCCGCCCTGGATACACGGGAAATTGCCGATGGCCGCGATGTGGGTAACGTCACCGCCCAGCGCAACGGCAAGGATATTCCCTATTTCGTGGATTTTGCCTTTGCCTTCCACGCGTTTTATCCAAAAGCCACTATCCACAAGCCATAAAAGAATTTTGTTGGCGCAAATCACTCATTAGAGGCGCAACTTAATCCATGCAAAAATTGCATGGATGCATTGCAACATTTGCGTTGGAAGAATGGCTCCATGAGGCCCATATCCCTTTCAACAGAGTTTTTTCGAAAGGAGATATCAAATGAGTGCAGCAACGATTAACGCGCAAGCGAGTCAATTCGCCGGTGTCCGGTTTCTACAGACCATTGGCCGCGCCATTGATGCCCGCGATACCTATGAAGAGCTGGCCGTATTGAACGATGCGGAGTTGGCCAAACGCGGGATCGACCGTGGCGGTGTTTTTCAAAAGGTTCTTGCAAAGCTTGGCTAATTCCCTCCCCTTAGACCAAGCAAAAGGCGGGTCCATCGGGCCCGCTTTTTTTTATGTTTGAGAGGACAGGGTCTGTCTATTCCAAAGCTTTGACGATGTCCTCGCACATCTGTTTGGCGTCCGCGAAGAGCATCATGGTGTTTTCGCGAAAGAAAAGCTCGTTATCGACACCGGCATAACCCGATCCTAAAGACCGTTTTATGAAAAGAACCGTCGCGGAGCGCTCCACATCGAGGATCGGCATACCGTAAATCGCGCTTGTAGGATCAGTCTTGGCGGCAGGGTTTGTCACATCGTTCGCGCCGATTACGAATGCGACGTCGGTGCT
>DLVK01000491.1:0-2862 GCA_003444235.1 Rhodospirillaceae bacterium | reverse complement strand
GTTCTCGAAACTGAAATTCTGGCGGCCGCCGGCATAGGAGATCCTTACCAAAACTGGATAGACGGAGCGGCATGACCGACCACGACCAACCGATAACCGATCAAGCTGCAGAATCGATTTCCGAAAACGAACAAACACGTCCGGGTGGGCTCCGGCGTTGGTTGCGCTCGATAAGGAACGGCCGTAACGGCTCTAACATTCGCGAAACTTTCGAAGAGCTGATCGAACAGCACGAAGAGCGCGAATTGCCGATTGACGATCGTGAGCGAGCGTTGCTCGAGAAGGTTCTCACAATCGGCGAACTAACCGTGGATGACGTAATGGTACCGAGAGCCGACATCGTCGCCGTCGAACGGCACACGCCTCTCGATGAAATTGTCGGCTTGATGGCCGCCGAAGTCCATTCCCGCCTACCCGTTTATCGCAACACGCTCGATGATGCGATTGGCATGGTGCACATCAAAGACGTGCTGGCGGCGACGACACGCGAGAAAAATACCAAGCTCGAAGATATCGTCCGCGGGGTGCTTTATGTGGCGCCCAGCATTCGCGTGCTCGATCTATTGCTGCAGATGCGGGTTGCACGCACTCATATGGCGTTGGTGGTGGACGAGTTCGGCGGCATTGGCGGGTTGGCGACCATTGAGGACCTTGTTGAGCAGATCGTTGGTGAAATCGAAGACGAGCATGATGTGGACGATGGACCGCAGCTGCGTTCGCTCGACGGGGATTCGGTCCTTGCCGATGCGCGTGTCACGTTGGAAGAGTTCGAAAACCGGGTAGGCGAGTTTTTGACCGAGGAGGACCGTGAAGACGATATCGATACGTTGGGCGGTCTCGTTTTTAGTATAGCCGGACATGTGCCCGTCCGCGGTGAGATCATCCGGCATGAAAGTTCTGGCATCGAATTCGAAGTGCGAGAAGCCGACCCACGACGAATTCGTCGGATTAAAGTCAGCAGTCTCGGGGACCGTCGCTTAAGAGATGAGTGAGGTGAGTCCGATCAGCCGCTGCCTGGGTTTATTCGCAAGGATATCGGGGCAGCTCGGAGCGGCGCGTGCGCGGATCCGCTACGGAACTGCGCTCACTCTAGGTGCCGGTCTCAACCTGGCCATGGCGCCGATCGAATTTTGGCCGGCATTTTATCTCGCACTGCCGCCTTTGATATGGGTTCTGGCCGGCGCGGCCAGTTGGCGTAGTGCGTTTGCGACCGGCTGGTGTTTCGGTTTCGGGTATTTTGCGTTCGGTCTCTTTTGGATTGGTAACGCAATGCTGGTGGAAGCGGGCCAGCACGCCTGGATGATTCCTTTCGCCGCACTGGGGTTGCCCGCATTCTTGGCGCTTTTTTTTGCTTTGGCGGCGCTGCCGACCCTCTTTGCGAGGGATCACTTTTCGCGGGCGTTGTTTCTGGCAACCTCGCTTGGCGCCGTCGAATGGCTGAGAGGTCACGTGCTAACGGGCTTTCCTTGGAATTTGCTGGGACAAGCTTGGACCGGGCAAGAGTTATTGCTGCAGGGCGTATCCCTCATCGGTATTTACGGGATCACTTTTGCCGCCTTGCTTTCGGGCTGTATGTTGGCGGTCGTGGCGCAACGCCAATCCAAAACGATTTTCCTGATAATCGGGATTGCCATTGCGTTGCCTGTGGGTACCGCAAGCTATGGTTTCTTCCGTCTTGCTCACGCCCCCGAAGTCGGAAAGGATTGGGTTCCAGGAATTGGACTTCGGCTAGTGCAGGCGGGCATCCCGCAAAAGGAAAAATGGCAACGGCGATATTTGATTCGAAACTTTCAAAAGCATTTGTCGCTCAGCCTGCGTGATCGTCCCGGTTGGATCAGTCATGTGATTTGGCCCGAAACCGCAAGCCCGTTTCCGCTCGATACGCATGAAGGAGCCCGCAAAGCTGCAACGAAAAGTGTGCCCCAAGGAGGATTGCTGATCTCGGGCATGATTCGCAGGCAGTATGAGCCAACGCGAAAAATTTGGAACTCTATAGTCGCACTCGATGGAAAGGGCCAAATCCGAGCCAACTACGACAAGTTCCATCTCGTACCTTTTGGCGAATATATCCCACTGAAAAATTGGCTACCCATCGAAAAGATCACCGCCGGCCGGCTCGATTATAGCGCTGGGACGGGACCGGTCTCATGGCAGCTTGGATCTCTCCCCGTAGTCAGTCCACTCGTCTGCTATGAAGTAATTTTTCCCGGCCAAGTTTCGGTCGATATGCCGCGACCAAAGTGGCTGTTGGTATTGACCAATGATGCCTGGTACGGACGATCCTCCGGACCGTATCAGCATTTGATTTTGGCGAAACTGCGCGCCGTGGAAGAGGGACTGCCGGTGGTGCGTGCAGCTAATACGGGGATTTCCGCAATTTTTGATGCTTACGGACGCGAGTGGTCGCGGCTCGATTTAACCGAAAGTGGGGTATTGGATACGCGCTTGCCAAAAGCGCCTGTCGGTTCTACAGTTTATGTTCAGTATTCTAATTTATTAGTTGTTGCATTTTTGTTATTAACTTTATTAACGTGGATTTTCAGAAAAGGGATTGATAAATAAGATATTTTGATTTATCGACCTAAAGCTGTTTAACAACTTGCATACTATCGCATGCAATTTAAATCTATTATCTCGCGTAACTGCTAGGGAAAACGAAAATGGCCATGATTGCTGGACGCCGCCCGTCGGCGGGACGAACGGGTGTACCAAATCCGGTTGATGTTCATGTTGGAAGCCGTGTGCGGCTACGCCGCACATTATTGGGATTGAGCCAGGAAAAACTTGGTGAGGCGCTCGGCCTGACTTTTCAGCAGGTACAGAAGTATGAGCGTGGTGCCAACCGCATCGGCGCCAGTCGGC
>DLVK01000230.1:1081-2572 GCA_003444235.1 Rhodospirillaceae bacterium | reverse complement strand
CGGGATCGGCGGGGCTACGATGCTTTGAGCGAGGGCTTGATTGCAGCTGCCGCGGGTGATGCTGGCGGTGCGCTCAGGCTTGCGAAAAAAGCGGCGGCATTGCTCGATTCACCGCCGATTGCAAAGTTGCTGACCGCGCAGGCGGCCGAACTTACCGGGGATACGACAGCGGCCAAGGAAAACTTTCAGGCGCTTGCGAAGGATCCGAAAACCGCGCTGCTTGGCATTCGGGGGTTGATGGGTGAGGCGCGCCGGCGGGGAGACTCCGCCGAGGCCCTCCGGTTGGCGGACGAAGCCTATGGGCTTCGTCCCGAGGCGGAAGGGCTCCTGGCGCAACGCCTCGAACTGCAAATCGAGAGTGATTGCTGGGCCGATGCGGAAGCGACGGTTCGCGAAGCAGTGCGGCGAAAGGAAATGAGTGCCGAAGAGGGCGCCGAACGCAGGTCGGTGATGTTTTATGAACAAGCCCGATTGGCGGACCGTGCGGGCGACGCGGCTTCCGCACAGTCGCTATTGCAGGAATCGGTAAAGCTCAACCCGCACTTTGTCGCCGGAACCGCTAAGCTCGTCGAACTTTTGGGCCATGACGGAAAAATTCGCCGTGGTGCGCGTTTGATCGAAAAACTTTGGGCCGAAAAACCGCATCCGAGTTTAGCTGCAGCCTATCGCGCATTGGAGCCGGAGTTGGAACCACTGGCGCAGGTCAAACGGTTCGAGAGTTTGGCGGCCATAAACCCTGAACATGGAGAAAGCCACATTGCTTTGGCCGAAGCAGCGTTGGCGGCGGAGCTGTGGGGCGAAGCGCGGGCACAGTTGCAACGCGTGATCGAAAGCGACGGGCTGACTCCCCGGCTTTGCCGCTTGATGGCGACCCTCGAGGAATCCGAATATGAGGATCATGACAAAGCGCGTCATTGGCTCGCGCAAACCGCATCGGCATCGCCCGATGTGGCCTGGCTCTGCAACGACTGCGGGACCGAAGCGCCGGCTTGGCAGGGGCGATGCGGCCAATGCGGTGGATTCAATACGCTAAGTTGGCAGACACCGCCCCGCATCACGCGCCTCGTGGAAAATGAATCGCCGGAAATGTTGGACGCCCCTCCGGCGGAGTAGAGCCAGTCGAAAATTGACAATCCGAAAATTGGCCAAATAAAAAGGCCGGTGGTGGGGCACCGGCCTAAAAGGGGAGGAGGATGAACATTTACCATTGGGGAGGTCCCCGATTGGTGATCCTAAAATAGGAAAATTCGGGGCCACGCGCAGTGACCGGCATCACAACAATCGAAGAAAATTTAAAATTTTTTGGACGGAATTGAATCAATAACTTAGAGGGCAAATCGGAACGAAGTTTGTCGCCGCGCCTTCATTTTGTTGCACCCTCCAGCACTCAGGCTTATCTTGCCGGCCACATCGATGCCGCCTTAGCTCAGCTGGTAGAGCACAGCATTCGTAATGCTGGGGTCGCGTGTTCGAGTCACGCAGGCGGCACCA
>DLVK01000230.1:0-781 GCA_003444235.1 Rhodospirillaceae bacterium | reverse complement strand
GTTCGAGTCACGCAGGCGGCACCATCTTCCCCAAAAGGTCGATTATTTGGTCATCGCGCGAATGTTGCGCGCGAAAATGCGTAAGAGCGCCACCACGAACGGGTCCGAGCGGTCCAATTTTTCCTGAAACGATTTCTCTGAAACGGCGACAAGCACGCAATCCGTGACGGTTGTGGCGGATGCCATACGTGGCGTGTCGTCTACCAACGCCATTTCGCCGAAAATACCGCCCTTGGTGACAAGGCCGAGCCGCCGCTTTTCGTTATCGTTGCCTTTCCAGATTTCGACCTCTCCGGACTGGACGATAAACGCGTTCCGCCCCGGATCACCTTCGCGGAAAATCTGCGTTCCGGCGGGAATGGATTTGCGGTCGAGCACTTTGACGCGATCGTCCGAAGGCATGAAATGCTACCCTTTCGAAAATCGACAGTTTCCACCAATCCTATAAGGATTCGGCGCGGCCGTGAACCGATGCATAAGAAAAAAGGGCCGCCCCTCAGGACGGCCCTTTGTCGGAATATCTCAAAATGCTCATTCACGGTTGCCGAACAGGTGCAACAGCCAGATGAAGAGCGTGATAAAGCTGCCATAAAGAATAAAGGCGCCGAACACGGCTTTCTTCGACTGAACGTCGTGGGAGTCATCTTCGAAATAGGATTCCTTGATCGCTTGGGTTTCGTATGCGGTCAGCGCGGCAAAAACCAAAACCACAACGATCGACAGAATTGTGTGGAACCCGCCACTCTTGAGCAAGAACATGTTGACCAATAGGGCGATAAGA
>DLVK01000348.1:0-8768 GCA_003444235.1 Rhodospirillaceae bacterium | reverse complement strand
AAAGAAGAGCTGTTGGAAGCCGGCATGGCGCCGGATTTGGTGGACGACTATATGGAGGTCAAATTGGCTTTTGCCTTCGGGGCCATCAAGGAACCGGAAAATTTGATCGACAGTTGTGTCGTCGGCCCGACGCAGGTGGAAATCAGGAACGGGGTACACGTTCGCCGCCTTAGTCTCAACGTCTATGAAATCACATACGACGGAGAAAGTGAGACCATCGACCTCAACTTGGCAGACGGGGAGCATTACGAACCTCCTTATCCGCTCGGTTTCCAAAATATCGAGCGCGGCTTTTTCACCGTTATCCATTCCGGCGAGGCCGACGGTTGGGATATCCATAGACCTTGCATGTCGAGCGTGCTGATTTTTCATGGCCGCATTTATCTGATCGATGCGGGTCCCAATCTCCAGGCGATTTTGAATGCGCTTGGCATTGGGATTGCCGAGATCGAAGGAATTTTCCACTCGCACGCTCATGACGACCATTTCTCCGGTCTGACGACGCTGATGCGGTCCGACCGCAAGATTAAATATTTTGCGACACGTCTGGTGCGAGCTTCGGTGACAAAAAAGCTATCCGCACTGTTGTCGATATCCGAAGAAGAGTTCGAGAATTATTTTGAAATTTGCGATCTAGAGTTCGACGAATGGAACAACGTCCAAGGAATGGACGTCAAACCGGTTCTGACATTGCATCCGGTCGAAGACAGTATCTTTTTCTTCCGTGCTGCTGGGGCCGACCGTGAATACACCTATGCTCATCTCGCGGACACAGCGTCATTCGATATTATGGACAAGATGGCAGCGGGAGAACTTGCGGGGCGGAAGGTCTCCAAAGAACTAATCGCGAAAACGAAAGAAGCTTATCTGACGCCGGTGGATTTAAAGAAGATCGACATCGGAGGTGGGATTATCCACGGCGAGGCGCGCGACTATGCGGATGACAAATCCAAGAAACTTTTATTTTGCCATGTTGCTAGGCCACTCGACTCATGGGAGCGGGGGCACGGCGAAGGCGCCCCCTTTGGTACCACCGAAGCGCTGATCCCTACCTATCAAAACTACGAACGCCGAGGGGCCTTCGATTATATGAAGGCACATTTTGCCGACATCCCAGCCGATGACCTGGCGACCCTTCTGAACAATCCGACCGTTATGTTCAATCCGCAGTCCATTTTGCTACGCGCTGGCGAGGTGCCGGAATACATCTATCTCGTTTTGACTGGTACCGTTGAGTATGTGGATCCGGAAGGCGATTTCGTTGGTCAACAGATGGCAGGTTCTTTTGTTGGCGAGTTTGCCACCTTGAGCGATGCGCCGGCGGCACGCACCTATCGCGCCAATTGTTTCGTGAAGGTACTGCAGATACATGTAAATATGTATCGGCAATTGTTCGAAAAGTTCTCGCTAACGTCCAATTTCTATGAAATCTCCAAAATTAGGCGGTTCTTGCAGCGCACGTGGTTATTTGGCGAAGGTGTTTCGAATCCGGTACTGAATAACATTTGTCGGGGCGTTTCCGTCGAGATGTTGGACGATGGTGACGAGATAGCCGAAGCTTCATTCGACAAAGTATATGTGGTTGGTGAAGGCGCTTTGGATCGGAACCTTGCGGGATCGCCGTCCAACCGGATCGAAGTGACTGAAACCTTTGGTGAGACGGTGGCGATGTTCGGTGAACCAAGTCAGGTTATCTACCGAGCAATAGGTCCGACAAAGCTATATGGCATTGAGCCCGGTCTGCTTCGCGACGTACCTGTCGTTCAATGGAAACTCCTGGAGCTGTTCCGTCAGGATACCTGGGTCGACGAAGCGGCCGAATAAATTTCAATAATTATGATCGAATACCGTGCGCGCGGATTTACAAAATATCGTTGAAGAATTCGAGCAGTCGTTGGAACTGCTGAGGAGGCATCTTTGACCTCGAACAGGCTGAAAAAGATCTCGCGCGGCTAAACGAGCGCTCGGAAGATCCCAATTTGTGGGACGATCCGGCGGTAGCGCAAAAAGTCATGCGCGAGCGGACTCGCCTTGACGAGGCGATTAACGGTTACCGAAAATTGGAGCAGGGCCTTCGGGACAATCTCGAACTGATCGAATTGGCCGAGGCGGAAGGCGATGACGAAGTCGCCACCGAGGCGGAAGCGGCATTGGCCGAGCTCAAAATCGAAGCCGCACGTCGGCAACTCGAAAGTCTGTTGTCGGGCGAGGCGGACGGTAACGATTGCTATCTTGAAGTTCATGCCGGCGCCGGTGGGACCGAGTCCCAGGATTGGGCAGAAATGTTGTCACGCATGTATGCGCGTTGGAGCGATCAGCACGCCTATAAAATCGAGCAGCTTGAAGAAAGTCCCGGCGAAGAGGCCGGCATAAAATCAGTGACCTTCAAAATTTCCGGCGTCAACGCTTATGGCTGGCTCAAAACCGAAAGCGGCGTGCATCGGCTGGTGCGAATTTCGCCCTATGATTCCGCGTCCAGGCGCCATACCAGCTTCGCGTCGGTGGGCGTTTATCCGGTGATTGACGATTCGATCGAGATCGAAATCGTCGATAGCGAATTGCGTGTCGACACCTACCGGGCTTCCGGTGCCGGTGGCCAGCATGTCAACCGAACCGACAGTGCGGTTCGTATCACCCATGAACCGACCGGTATCGTCGTCCAGTGTCAGAATGACCGTTCGCAGCATCGCAATCGCGCGACTGCAATGACGATGCTTAAGGCCAGGCTTTACGAACTGGAACTGAAAAAGCGTGAGGACAAAGCTGCAGCAGACCACGCAGCCAAAACCGACATTGGTTGGGGACACCAAATTCGTTCTTATGTTTTGCACCCTTATAAGATGGTCAAGGATCTCCGTACCTCGGTAGAAAAAAGCAATGCGGAAGCGGTACTTGATGGAGATCTCGACGATTTTCTCGAGGCGGCGCTTGCGGAACGGGTCGCGGGCGCTGGCGGTAGCAGTGCTGAAACCACCGAAGAACCCAAAAAGTCTTAAGTGATCACTACGTCACTTGCAGGTCGCCGCGGGCTGGGATTTGCTTCATAGAAAGCCCTGCCGATGCGGAAGGCGAAAGCGCCGTGCCATTTCTCATCACCGATCAGCTCCGCAATTAGACGTCTGTTGCGCGGGTCTTGGCGTCGTTGCAACTCGCGGTCGACCATTTTGAATGGTTGATTGAGTGGTTGCACTGCCATGTGCTCAATAGTGCAGATGAGGTGAATTTTTTGCCAAATTCGGCCAAGCCGAATGCATTGCGCCTTGTTGTAAGGATCTCGCATGCTGAATAGGCCGATTGCGGATGACGTGCCCAAGTGAATATTGCGCGTGGTCTCGAACCAGTTTTCGTCCATCTCGTCAGGGTCAGGGTCGGGTAGCATTTTTGCGACGGCAAGCGAAAATTTATGCAGCCCTAAAGTGTCGATAGTGGGGCCGTCGCGGAACTTCTCAATTTCGTCTTGGTTTAGTCTGAGCCAAGCACGTTGTTCGGCCATCATTTCCGTGTCCAGCACCATGTCGCGGGTGGCGCTTAGTATCAGATTATCGATTTGTTGGCGCTGGCCCCCGGATTCGTAAAACTTCATCTGAATATCGGGATCCGCATTTCCGATGACGGTGAGTTTTTCCAGAAAGGATTTCCGAACGCGGCGTTCCTTATACGGGCCGCGATTAGTGCGCCGGCTCGGAATTACCGCATAACGTTTCAAATACCGTTTGCGCGATTTTGTGACATTTAGCTTTGCAGCGAGCGAGAGACCGTTCTCGCCCGGGCGGGCGGGCAAACGGCCTTGGGCATATTGCAAGGTCGGCGTGAAGCCTTGGGCACGGGCGGTAATGTCCATATTCTCAATCACGCAGCCGAGGCTGATCCAGAGTTCTCGCATGAACGGATCGTACTTGGAGAGTGCGCGGGTGGTATCCGCATACAAAAGTATGCTGCGCCGGCGAACCGCAAATCGCCATGGCTGGGTATTATGATTGTTCGACGCCAAAATTCCCGCGCGGACCATCGGCATTAGCGTTTTCGAGCGGTCGGTATTCCAGTCGAGCCAGGGTTTGTATGCGGGGCCGGTGCCGGTTTCCCAAACGCCAGTGCGGAACGCCTGAACCGTAATCAAGCCGCCCGCGATCAGTGTAAATCCGCCGCCATAGTGGAGGATGTTACGCCGCGTCAGCACTTTTTTGGCCATCGGCATAAAGACGTTACGCGCCGCCGCGCCGATAAAGCGAAATTCGTTCATGAGTCCGATCTTAACACGGCTTTACGGTGTCTCGGCCAAAGGTTCGTAAAATGAAACAGGCAGTCCCGCTCGGTCACGGCTCTTTCGGTTGAATGGGCGCTTAAGCGTGCCGTTGTAATAGCGTCGAACTAAATTTTGAAAATGCTCTGCGGGTTCATGGTTATTCCGTTGACAGATGTGGTCGAACCATTTGTGGCCGATCGCCACGTGGGTAATTTCGTCGCGATGGATGATGTCGAGGATGGCCGCGCTTTCGTGGTCCTCTGCCTTAGTTAGTTTGTCGATCATTGCCGGTGTGACGTCGAGGCCACGCGCTTCCAGTACCATGGGAACTATCGCAAGCCGAGCTGACACATCTGCTGCGGTGGACTCCGCAGCTTCCCACAAGCCATCGTGGGCCGGTAGCTCCCCGTAAAAAGAGCCGAGTGATTGCAAGCGGTCGTTCAGCAAGGTGAAGTGTTTTGCCTCCTCGTCGGCAACCTTTACCCAATCGTCTGCAAATTCGCGCGGCAGATTTTCCTGCCCAATAAATCGTACGAGAATGTCCCAGGAGAGATCGACCGCATTGAGCTCGATATGTGCAAGCGCATGCAGAAGCGCGATACGGCCAGCGGGATTTTGCGATATACGCCGCCGCGGCACCTCGCGCGGCGGTGCCAAACGGGGCTGTTGGGGCCGGCCTGGTCGTGATGGTATTTCTCCATCACCGGCCACGCCAATCTCATCGATGGTTCCGTCGCGCCAAGCTTTAGCAAGCTGTCGGCTTTTGACAGCCTTTTCCGTTGCGTTGCTGGTCCGAAGTACACCAATGGCTCTTGCAAGTAGGGTCGGGGCGGTCATGCGCCATTGCCCGTATTGCGGCCCGGTTTTTCGATCAGTGTTTCGAAGTGGCTGTAAATGGTGTCGGCTGTCGTCTGCATTTTCTCTGTGAGTGCCCCGAAACTCGGGACTCCGCCGGCTTGAGCAAGGATTTCGCGCGGTCCCGAATTACGGCTTTCGTCTTCAAGGCCTTCTTCGGTGGTGATGCGAAGGACCGACTGTAGATCATACCAAAACCAGAGGCCTTCAATTAGTTCGTCGGCGGTCACTTCATCTAGGAGGCCGTTTTCCTCGAGATTTTGAAGTGCGATTGCGGCGGTTGGCGATAGGATGCCGGGATTTTGTGACCCGTGGCGTAACTGCAGATATTGGGCGATGAACTCTGCATCGACGAGGCCGCCCCGCAAATGCTTGATGTCCCAAGATCCGGTTCCCGGAAACTGTTTGGCCATGCGGTTGCGCATTTTCGCGACATCGACGGTCAGCTCTTCAGCGTCACGGGGACGAGTGAGCTCAGATTTTTGCATGGCTTCCAATTTGTCGACTAAAGAGCGAGGGCCCGCGACGACTCGCGCTCGGCTCAATGCCATATATTCCCACGTCCACGCTGAGTCCCGGTAGTAGCGTTCGAAGGAAGCGTAACTCGCGGCGATCGGACCCTTTTCGCCATTTGGCCGCAATCTGGTATCGACGTCGTAGAGCCTGCCTTCACCGGTCAATGCGGTGAGGGCAGTAATCATCCGTTGAGCAAGACGCATGAAGTAGACATTGGCGCTGAGTGGTTTGGCGCCGTTCGATTGGTTCTCTTCTGGCGCGTGATCGTAGATGAACACTAGGTCCAAATCCGAACCCCGCATTAATTCCCGGCCACCAAGCTTGCCATAGGCCATCAGCCCTAAACCGCCGGTTTCGAAAACGCCGTGGGTGTCGGCAAATTCCGTGGAAACGCATTTCAGCATTGCCTTCAGTATAGTTTCGGCAATATCTGAGAGGAGCGGGCCGCTATCTCGGCCTTTAACGCTTCCGAGCAGCAGCTGGGTGCCGATTTGAAACTTCTTGTCATTTGCCCACCGCCGCGCGACGTCCAATTTGTCCTGGAAATCGCGGCCGCGTTGGATATTCGAAGAGAGTTCTGCACTCAGTGTTTCGACATCTCCGAGCGGCTCGTTGAAGCCCTCAGACAGCACATGATCGAGTAATCCTGGATTGCGGCTTAACCAGTCGGCTAATGCCGGAGCATCGCCCATGATGTCTGCGACAAGGTCGAGCACCGGTTGCGAGCTTGCAAAAAGCGACAGCAATTGCACGCCGCTTGGGAGAGCACGTAGAAACGCGTCGAAGCGCATCAATGCCCGGTCTGGGTGTGTGCGCGCGCCGAATGTGGTCAGCAGGCTCGGCATGAGTTCGGTCAGAATTTGTCGAGCTCGCTCGGTCCGGGTGGCACGATAGCGACCGCGATGCCAATTGCGCACCACTTCGGAAATGGATTCAGGGTCGGAGAATCCCACCCTCCGCAAGCTTTCCAGCGTATCGGGATCGTCCTCGACGCCCGTGAATACGAGGTTACCTCCGGCCCCTAGATTTTCAGATTCTTCGAATAACACTGCGTAATTCGCTTCGACAGTCTCCAGGGTCTGAAGCAGTTTCTTTCGAAAGTCTTCCAGCGTTTTGAAACCGGCAAATTTACCGATCGCTTCCACCTCTTCGTCGCCTTTGGGTAACTCGTGAGTTTGGCGGTCGTCGACCATTTGCAAGCGATGCTCCACGAGGCGGAGGAACTGGTAGGCCTCTTCCAAATCCGATGCCACGTCGGGCTCAATGCGGTTTTCGTTTGCGAGGACGGTGAGGGTTTCCGCCAAACCTCGAGTGCGTAAAGTGGGTATTCGTCCACCCCAGATAAGCTGTTGAGTTTGAGCGAAAAACTCAATTTCCCGTATTCCGCCTCGACCGACCTTGATGTTGTGGCCGTTGATCGCGATTTTGCCGCCGCCACGATAGGCGGCGATTTGACGTTTGACCGAATGAATATCTTGAATTGCGGCAAAATCGAGATTTTTGCGCCAGATGAATGGTTGAATTCGCTCAAGGAATTGTTCGCCGACTTCGATATCGCCTGCAATCGGTCGGGCGCGGATCATAGCCAGCCGTTCCCAGTTTTGACCGGTGCTTTCGTAGTAGGCGACTGCACTATCTATCGGTATCGCAAGAGGGGTGGAGCCGGGATCGGGGCGAATTCTGAAATCCGTTCTAAAGACGTAACCGTCTTCAGTTCGCTCTTCGAGAATCTTGATGATTAGCCGCGTAAGACGAACCATTTCGCGACCGAGATTTTCCGATTCTTCGATATTCCGACGGCTGGGATCGAAGAGCGCGATCAGATCTATATCGCTCGAATAGTTGAGTTCGTTCGCGCCGAGTTTGCCGACACCAATTATGGCATAGCCTGCTCGTCGTTCCGGCGCGTGGTCCGGCTCACCGTTACTTGCAAACGAAATCGCGCCATCGGCGGCGAAGTGGCGTAAACCGAAGCGGATCGCAATGTTGGTCGCGGTATCCGCGAACCGGCTGAGTGTTTCCGTCACTTGTTCTAGCGACCAGTGACCGGCGATATCTGCGAGTGCGACTACAATCGCGATTTTTCGTTTGGCACGGCGCAACCCCGACATCAACGCTGTCAGATTTTGCTCCTGACCCAGTTCGTTTTCCAGTTCTCCCAACAGAGCTTTGGTGGATTCCTCGACGCCTACGGTTACGATTCGGCGAACGAAATCAGGTTCACGTAGCATGGACTGGGTCAAAAACGGGCTATTGCCGAAGATTGCTTTTAGCAGTCGTCCTTCATCGCACTCGGCGAGTTGCCTGTAGAAGGAGTCGCCCTCTTTGTCGGCCAACGCGAGCCAGCGCTCCATACCCACCTCTGCCAGTGCTGGCCGTGCAGGTTGGGGCAGCTGCTTTGCACCATTGAAAAATTTTGCGAATTCATGAACCACGCGATGGTTTTCCTATGCAACCGATTGGCGCGATGCTATTGCTGCAACGGCAACATTTTGGCGAGATACTGTGTCGCGACGACGCATAATTATAGTCTTTCAAATCCTTTCTGGCCTATTGGTGGGCGCCGCAATTCTGTTTGCCATTCTCGCGTGGCGTCTATCTTCATCACCGGTCTCGCTCAACTTTGTTACCCCCTTTATCGAACGGAATTTCAGCGCCGTCGACAAGTCCTATGTGGTGCGGGTCGAGGATACCGTATTGATCTGGGACGGTTGGCGTCATCCCGCTGACGTTCGTGCGAGGAATATCAAGATATTCAGCCGTGACGGCAAGCTGTTGGTAAGTTTGCCTCAGGTCTCGATAGGGCTTTCGATGCGAGCATTGGTTCAGGGTCGTCTTGCGGTTGCATCGCTCGGCATTCGTCGATTACGGGCTTCCGTGGCTCGATTTAAGGACGGCAGTTTTACTGTCGGATTGCAGGCGACCGAAGGGGCTGAGCAAAATATCGGCGGGCTACTGCAAGGAGTGGCACATGAATTGTCGCGGCCATTCGGTGAGGCCGAAGGCCCACTCGGCTATCTTAAACGTGTCGAAGTCACCGAGTCACAATTGACATTCGACGACCGGCAGGCCGGCATTGTCTGGCACTCACCACGTGCCGATATTGTAATGTCTCGAGAATCTGCGGGCCTCAAGACCGACGCAGCAATCGTTA
>DLVK01000267.1:14040-14717 GCA_003444235.1 Rhodospirillaceae bacterium | reverse complement strand
GTATCGCTTCCGCACCCGCCTCGATCTGACCCGTTAAGTGATGGATCGTTGCTTCGACCAACAGGTCAATGAGCGCAGTAAATCCATCACGATCCGAAGTTGCCCAGTGCCGTATTTTTTCGAAGTTTCGGCTTGTACCGCCTTCCACCATATACGTGGCCACCGTCCACGGACTGCCCGCAAATCCAATCAAGGTGCAGTCGCTGGGCAAATCGGTGCGAATTCGCTCAATCGCTTCGTAAACGGACGACAATTTCTGATGTCCGGCCCCATGCAAATGATCCATTGCATCAGATGATAATGGCGCTTCCGGCGTAATTGGTTCGAGGCGAGGGCCGACTTGTTCTTCGAACCAGACTTTCTGACCGAGCGCATCGGGCAACACGAGAATATCTGAAAACAGTATTGCAGCATCGAATCCAAACCGGCGTATCGGCTGCAACGTAATTTCCGCCGCAAGCGCCGGTGAATAACAAAGCTGCAAAAAATTCGCCGATTGTTTTCGAATTTCGCGATATTCCGGCAAGTACCGCCCCGCTTGACGCATCAACCAAATGGGCACCTGATCGGGTTTCTTGCCCTGCAAGACCTGTAAAATGGGCTTTGAAAAGCTTTTGGGAATATCGATCACCATCCTGGAAGGGTCACGCAAAATAAAAAATAGAAATTAAAAAAAT
>DLVK01000267.1:689-13729 GCA_003444235.1 Rhodospirillaceae bacterium | reverse complement strand
AAAAAATAGAAATTAAAAAAATAGGATGTTGTTGTTGTTTTACGGTGCATAGTGGGGATTAGTTTTTTTACCGAATTTGTCCACCAAAGATGTGGATTAACTCTTAGCGCTGTGGATAGACTTCGTATAGCGATAATCGACTCGCTGAAATTGATACGACAAGGTTGATTTTTCAGACCACAAAAGAATCGAGGATAACAAGGATAGTTTTTTAGCCGGATTCGATTCCACGCAGTTTGCAATGACGTGATCTTCGCTTTTCCCAATGGCGATAAAATTTTCAAAACTGTTGTTAAGTGGCCTTTGCTGTCTGACCGAAGATGCCATTTGTGGAAAAGACGCTTTTCATCCCCATCGATCACCGTTTAATACAAATGTTTTACCAACCGGTCGGAACACCCAATGCGCGAGCGCTATCATCTTCACCTGGTTTCAGACGCTACCGGTGAGACCATCCACAGCGTGGCTCGGGCCTGCTTGTCACAGTTCGACTCTGTGGAGCCCGAAGAGCATCATTGGTCTTTGGTACGGACCGTGGGCCAGATCGAAAAGGTTTTAGCGAGCATTGCTGAAAATCCTGGCGTGGTGATGTTCACGATCGTCGACGAAGAACTGCGCCTTCGTTTGCAAGACGGTTGCAGAGCATTGCAGCTACCATGCATTCCGGTTCTCGATCCGGTAATCGGCACGCTTGCAAACTATTTCGGGGTGGAGAGTAAGGGCGAGGCGGGCCGCCAGCATGTGTTGAACGCGGAATATTTCGAGCGTATCGACGCGATGACATACGCCATGGCCAATGACGATGGCCAATCGGCGTGGAACCTGCGGAGCGCGGACCTGATTTTAGTTGGCGTTTCGAGAACGTCAAAAACACCCACATGCATGTATCTGGCTAATCGCTGTATCAAGGCAGCAAACGTTCCGTTCGTGCCAAATGTTCCGCTGCCCGCGGAGCTGTTTCAGTTAAACGATCCTGGTGCACCTCTGATTGTGGGCTTGACCAATTCGCCGGAACGTTTAATCCAGCTCCGCCGTAACCGACTTCGATCGTTAGCGCAGGAAGATGAAACGGATTATGTCAAAATCGATATTGTGCGCCAGGAAGTGGCTGAAGCAAGGCGGCTTTTTACCGATCAGCGTTGGCCGGTAATCGATGTTACAAGGCGCTCCATCGAAGAGACGGCTGCTGCGGTGATGCAGTTATTGGAAAATTAAATCCGATCATGGGAAATGCAGAAAACCCGACCCTGATTCTCGCTTCGGCCAGTCCATCGCGAGCGGCAATTCTACGCCAGGCTGGCATCGACTTCGGCATTCAGCCCTCCGACTGCGATGAAGATTCCATTAAGACACGGCTTAAACACGCCGGCGCGACCGTTTCCGAGGTGGCGCAAGCATTGGCCGAAGGAAAAGCCGAAATCGTCGCCGGAAATTTCCCGAGCGCTTATATTATCGCTGCCGACCAGATGCTTGAATGCGATGACTCTTGGCTCGATAAACCGAAAAACTTGGATCAGGCACGCGATCATCTGAAAAATCTCCGCGGTAAAACCCACTTTCTCGTCTCCAGCACGGTTGTCTATGCACACGGCTCGTGCGTTTGGCGCTATGGCGACCGAACGGAGATGCGCATGCGGAATTTCAGCGATGCATTTCTCGAAAAATATTTGAGCGAGACCGGTGACGAGGTCTGCCGGTCGGTCGGTGCCTATCAGCTGGAAGGGCTCGGCGCGCAGCTATTCGACGAGATTGGCGGCGATTATTTTTCAATTCTGGGCTTGCCTCTCCTGCCCATGATGCGTTTCCTGCGCGAGGAAGGGATAATCGATAAATGACCCTGAGCGGTGAAACAAGGTTGGCGGGGATCATGGGGTGGCCGGTGAGCCACTCCAAGTCGCCACGGCTGCACGGGTTTTGGTTGGAAGAACTCGGCATAGACGGTGCCTATCTGCCGCTGGAGGTGGCACCGGAAAATCTGGCGCAAGCGGTCGCTGGCTTGATTGCGCTCGGGTTTCAGGGTGCGAACCTCACCATTCCCCACAAGGAAGCCGTGATACCGCTCTGCGATAGCTTGGATGACACTGCCCGACGAATCGGTGCGGTAAATATGATAACGGTAGGTGAGGATAGCTCGCTGAACGGTAGCAATAGCGATGCATTCGGCTTTATCGAAAACCTACGCCAGAATAGTGATTGGTCGGCGGCTGACGGCCCTGCGGTGATCCTCGGCGCCGGTGGCGCTGCGCGGGCTGTTGCGGTTGCATTGTCTGATTCGGGTGTGCCCGAAATACGCATTGTCAACAGAACCGTTGCACGCGCGGAGACCCTTATAGAAAGCGCCAATATCGAAAATGCGCGTACTGAAAGCTGGGATTCCCGGAACGATGCGCTCGAAGATGCTGCGCTTTTGGTCAATACGACAAGCCTTGGCATGACCGGGCATGAAGCCCTTGAAATCGACCTTTCCGCATTGCCGAGCCGGGCAGTGGTGAATGATATTGTCTATGCCCCGTTGCAGACAGATTTACTCGTGGCGGCTGCGGCGAACGGCAATCCGGCTGTCGATGGGCTTGGAATGCTGCTTCACCAAGCAGTGCCGGGATTCGAAACCTGGTTCGGTACCCGGCCGGAAGTGAGTGAACAGCAAAGATCCTTTGTGCTCGCCTAACGGAGATTTGGAGCGCCAGTAACATGTGGATCATCGGACTGACCGGCTCGATCGGAATGGGAAAATCGACGGCGGGCCGTATTTTGGAGAGCTTTGGCGTTCCGGTCCACGATTCCGACGCAGCGGTGCACCGCGCCTTCGCGCCGGGCGGTGCGGCGGTGCCCACGATCGAGAAAACTTTCCCCGGTACCGTCAGCGACGGCATCGTCGATAGGCAGGCATTGGGCAAAATCGTTTTTCACGATGACCAAGCTATTTCCCAACTCGAAGGCATTCTTCATCCGCTGGTTCAGCAAGACCGGCTGAAATTTATTCGCCGTTGGCGGCAACAAAGGCTATTTGCCGTCGCTGCTGACGTGCCTCTTTTGTTTGAGGTCGGCGCCGATCGGGAGTGCGATTGTACAATCGTAATCAGTGCGCCGGCGCCAGTGCAGACGCGGCGCGTCCTGTCCCGCCCCGGCATGAGTAAAGAAAGGTTTGAAGCGGTTAAAGCCCGGCAAATGCCCGACGTAGAAAAACGCCGCCGCGCAGACTTCGTTGTGGCAAGTCATATGGGTCGCCGGCATACTTCCAACGGCCTAAAACGAATTTTGCTCGGATTGCGGCTCGCATCGAATTCCAGAATTTCTGACCTCGATTGAAGTTTGCGATAGACTCGTTCCGAGTCGTATCGCTAGAAAGAATCGGTGAAGGGGGGGGAGCTGATGAAACTCGAAGTTACGCCGCTGAGTGACGTCATGGCCGTTGCCGTAGAAGGCATCGATCTCCGCAATCCGCTAGAGGCTGAGACCCTCGGCGAAATCAATCAGCTTTTTCTCGATAATTGTGCGGTCTGTTTTCGCGGGCAGGATCTCGAAATAGGAGACTTTTTGACCGCTGCGAAGCAGTTCGGCACACCGAAACAACATCTATACAGAGCCTATCGGTTGGACGAGTTTCCAGAGGTATCGATCGTTTCCAATGAGGACAAAGATACCCACGGTTCGGGCAAAACCTATAATCGGGCTGCTCATTTTCATTCCGACGAGATTTACAAGGAAGTGCCGTGCAAATCGACACTGCTTTACGCTGATCTGGTGCCGGAAAAAGGCGGTGAAACACGGTTTATCAACCTGCGCCTCGCCTACGAAATGCTGCCCGATGAGACCAAGGATCGAATTGACGGCCTAAAGGGGTTGTTCCGGCATCAACATTCCGCGTTCAAAAAACCCGGTAACGACCCAACGCTCGTTTTGCCGAAGCTTTCGGCGGAAGAAGCGAAAGAGGTGCCCGACGTGATACATCCGATCGTGCGCACCCACCCGGAAAACGGCGCAAAGGCGTTGTTTATTACCAATACGCGAACCGAGCATATCGTCGATATGGACCGGGCCGAGAGCGACGAGCTTCTCCAATCGCTTTACGACCACCTCTATGCGGATCGGTTTCAGTATCACCATCATTGGCAACGGGGCGATCTGGTGATGTGGGACAATCGTTGTTTGCTCCACGCCGCCACACCTAACGTACCTTCTGGTCAGAAGCGCAGGCTGTTTCGCACCATTCTTGAAGGCACAAGGCCGATTTGACCGGGCCTTAACCAAAAACGACGGAGACATCTCATTGCGTGAAATCGTATTGGATACAGAAACGACCGGACTTGAGGCAACCGGCGAAGACCGAATTGTCGAAATCGGTTGCGTCGAGCTCGAAAATCATCTGCCGACCGGCCGGACATACCACCAATATATAAATCCAGAGCGCGACATGCCCGACGAGGCGTATCGGGTGCATGGGTTGTCCGAGGCTTTTTTGGCGGACTATCCGGTTTTTGCGGAAATTGCCGAAGCATTTATCGAGTTTGTCGGCGATGCAGCGCTGGTGATCCATAATGCGGAATTCGATATGGGCTTCATCAATGCGGAGCTGATGCGCACGGACCGGCCAGCGATCCCACTGGCGCGCGCTGTCGATACGCTAATGATCGCCCGCAAACGATTTCCCGGATCACCTGCAAGTCTGGACGCGCTTTGTAGGAGATTTGGCGTCGATAATGCGGCGCGCACCAAACATGGAGCACTGCTGGATTCGGAGCTTCTTGCCGAGGTCTATCTGGAACTTATTGGCGGCCGGCAACAAGACTTGGCGTTGCAGCAGGAAAAGGCCGACACCACCCAGGCCGCAGCCGTGGAGCGAGAATATCGGCCTCCGCGTCCTCATGCGGCAAGCTCGGCCGAACTGGCCGCACATGAAAAACTGGTCGATGGGATGTCGGAAGCTATCTGGCGGCGCTAATTCGCCTTCTCTCCGTCTTCATCTTCCCCATCTTCTTCGTTTACCATGATGCCTTGGGCATACAAGTCGACGAAGTCGACAGGGTTTAGCAACAAAGGCGGGAACCCGCCGTCGCGCACCGTATTGGAGAGAATTTGCCGCGCAAATGGAAACAACATTCTGGGCGCCTCGATCAATAGCAGGGGCTGAACGTGTTCTTCGTCTACTTCTCCGACCACCACATGGCCGCCATATTGCAGCTCGGCGATAAATACCACCTCATCATTATGCCGGGCGCTGGCTTCAAGCAGTAAAATGACTTCGAACCGGCGGTCGCCAAGGGGTCTCGCGTTGGCGTTAATGTGAAGCGCGATCTCGGGCGCCGCTTCGGCCTCGACCAAAAAGCGCGGCGATTGAGGATTCTCGAAAGAAAGGTCCTTAATGTATTGATGGGTAATGTCGATGGGTGCATCGGTCATCACCGCTTCGCTACCCACTTCCACGTCTTCGTCAGCCATTACACGCCTCTTCCTGTTAAGACGGCGGTGGCTAACATGGATCGCAGTTGGAAACAACCGTACCGCCACCGGGATGGTTGCTCGCCGGATCGAACTCTAAAATACCGCAATTCTGAGCCCGGATATTGGTCAGGCCGCGAATAAATCCCCAATGGGTGACAAAGATCGCGCCTTCGTATCTGCTGTTCTCGCAATCCTGGCGAAATCGCTGACAGCGCCGGTCGAGCGACTCCAAATCTTCCTCCCGATCGGGCCACCAGCTTTCAGATTTCAATGACCTAAAATCGATATGGGGAAATTCCTCTCGCAATTGGCTGGCGGGTGCGCCGACATCGCATTCGAAGACCGCTCGTTCGCCGGTTAGCGGTGTTACCTCGATAGAAAGTTTCAGCTTTGCTGCAATGATGGTCGCGGTCTCGAGCGCTCGCCAATAGGGACTCGAAACGATTTTAGTTGCTGTAAAGGATTTTAAAAAATCGCCTGCATCTTCCGCTTGCGTTTTTCCAAGCTGGGTTAATTTGGGGTCGCGGATGCCTGGATCGCGGCGAGTCTCGCCGTAAATTACGTTAAATTCGGATTGCCCGTGCCGAAGAAGGTACATTTGCGAATTTTAGAAAATTGCTGTGGGAAACGACGCTATCGCGGTTCGGTTTCTATTTGGTTTCGACTAGCAGGGGAAGGCTCCTTAACCTCATGAAACTCGCCGTCAATCACATTGCCATCCATGGGGCGGCGCCCCGACATGTCGTCACCGCCATTTTCATTTGTCCAAATATGCGTACGGCCACTTCGCAG
This sequence comes from Rhodospirillaceae bacterium, assembly GCA_003444235.1. Taxonomy (GTDB): domain Bacteria; phylum Pseudomonadota; class Alphaproteobacteria; order UBA8366; family UBA8366; genus UBA8366. The sequence continues at coordinate 7,495 of DLVK01000267.1, read as the reverse complement.
CAGATAGCGAAAACAAGCATGGCCGAGAAATCGCCGGAACTGCGGTGCAAAGAGCGCAAACCCAACCGAATCGGTTAAAAACCCAGGTGTTAGCAAAAGTGCGCCGGCGACGAGCAGGCAGAGGCCAGTCAGGACCTCGTCCATCGGCAGTTCATTGCGCTGGAGAGAGGCTTCGGCGCGCCGTAATGCGCGAACCCCTTGATGGCGCAGCATCGCGGTGCCGATAATTGCCGTCAGAACTACCAGCGCCAACGTAGGCGCCAGCCCGATCAATTCACCGGCTTCGATGAATATCGCAATCTCCGCAATCGGTACCGAAATAAAAATCAGAAGAATCAGAAGCGCCATACTTGTCCTTTGAGCTCGTCAACCGTATGTAAACTGAAGAATGTGCGGTCGAGCACATTGCAATGGTTGCGTCGGTATCCCCCATAACCTAAGGTCGGGGATGGGCTGGTGCAAGGTGATGGGTCGGTACTCTGACGGTAGCACCGAAAGTGATCAAACCCTAAACAACGCCGGTATCGGGCGCCGGATCGACCTTCTCGCCCGGAATGAAAGAAAGGCCTAAATCGATGGGCGGCGACTATATCGATGTCATAATTTTTGCGGCGATCGCGGCGTTCTTGGTGTTTCGCCTAGTGAGCGTGCTCGGAAAACGGACCGGCGAGGAACAGCCGCGCGATCCGTTCGGCATGGCGCGCGGTGGCGATATGGCGCAAGGGCCCGATAACCCTTCTGAAAATGTTGTGCCATTACCGGGCACGGAAAAACCTGACGAAGTTACAGAATCTGTGTCGCCCTTGGCTGAGGCGTTGGGACAGATTCAAGCCGCGGACCGGACATTTGAGCCAGGGGAATTCTTGAACGGCGCACGCGGCGCGTTCGAGATGGTCATCACGTCGTTTGCGCTCGGCGATAGCAACACATTAAAGGCGCTTCTCAGCGATGCGGTTTTCGCCAATTTCGAAAATGCCATTACGCAGCGGGAACGAGCCGGCGAAACTCAGGAAACCACCTTGGTAGGCATAGATACAGCGGAAATAATCGAAGCAAATTTGGCTCATACGATTGCCCAGGTAACGGTAAAATTCATTAGCCAGCAAATTAGCGTAACCCGCAACGAAGCCGGCGATGTTCAGGATGGCGATCCCGATTTGGTCAATCAAGTCACCGATATTTGGACATTCGCCCGCGATACGCGGTCGAAGGATCCGAACTGGCAATTGGTGGAAACACGAAGCTCGAATTGAACGCTCGCGTTTCGTCGCCGTGAAGCCTTTATTTAAACGGACAATCATTTTTTTGTTGCTTCTTGGCGTCGCTAGTTGTGCGCCCGAGCCGAAAAAGGTCCCAACTTTCAGCATTGAGCCGGTGAGTTTTTCGGAGCTTCCCGGTTGGCAGAGGGATAATCAGGCAGAAGCTCTGCCGGCCCTGCGGGCGTCTTGTAAAAAATTTAAAGCCGGCCGGGGCAATGTGGGTACGAAGTGGATCGCCATTTCGGTGGACCATTGGCAAGGTCCCTGCAACGCATTGCCCCCGGCAAATGCCAGCACCGCGAGCGCGCGTGCGTATTTCGAGCAGTGGTTTCGGCCCTACCGGGTAAGCGGGCCCAAAGGAGAGGACGGACTATTTACCGGCTATTTCGAGGCTGAATTGACCGGTAGCCGCCGTCGCGAAAACGCATCGCAAATTCCTCTTTACGGATTGCCTCGCGACCATGTCAGCGTCGATCTGTCAAAATTCGATCCCAAACTCACTGGCAAGAAAATTGTAGGCCGGGTCGAAGGCAGGCGCCTGGTGCCCTATCACAAACGCGGCGCGATCGATGCGGGCGCCCTGAGCAATCAAGGGGTCGAATTGATCTGGGCCGACGATCAGATAGATCTCTACTTGCTGCATGTGCAGGGTTCGGGCCGTGTGCAGCTGCGAGATGGTTCAGTGCTGCGTGTCGGTTTCGCCGGTCACAACGGACATGGATACCGCTCGATCGGTCGCGTCTTGATCCGGAGAGGCGAGCTACGCAAGGGCGGCGCTTCATGGCCAGATATTCGCCGGTGGATCGAGCAAAATCCCGGTAAGGCCCGGGCACTGCTTGCCGAAAATCCGCGCTTTATCTTTTTCCGAAGCGTGCGAGGCCAAGGACCCATTGGGGCTCAGGGAGTTGCTCTGACGCCTGGTCGCAGCCTCGCCGTGGATAGGCGGTATCTACCATTTGGCGCGCCGGTGTGGCTCACAACACACTGGCCGAATGATGAATCCAGGCCACTCCGGCTCCTGATGGTTGCGCAGGATACAGGGGCTGCCATTAAAGGGCCGGACCGGGGTGATTTCTTTTGGGGTCACGGCAAAGGCGCCCTACGGTATGCAGGCTCCATGAAAGGACAAGGCCGGTATTTTGTTTTGTTGCCTCGCGACTGGCGTTAAAAACTCAAAAAATTTTACTAAGGCGCACCAGCTCAATATCGGACGCATGGGCGGTTACACGCCGATACCTCAGAATGTAATATTTCCAAGCAATGACGATAAAACGCACAAACCCGACCAGTTCGCAAAATAAGGCCGGCGACGAAGATTCCGATCTTTGGCGGCGGGTGGCAGACGGCGTGACGCCATTAAAAAAACGCGTTGCGGCTCCCAAGCCAAAGTCCCAACCGCAGCGTGTCCAAAAAACATCAGCGACACCGTCGCGTCCTGTCCATCCTGCGCCAGCTCAATCGCCGATATCCCCGCCACCGGAATTGTCACACGGATCAATCGCCGGTCTCGATAAGCGTACGGGCGAGCGCCTTAAACGCGGGAAATTGCCGATCGAGGGCCGTCTCGATCTGCACGGCATGACCCAGGTCGAGGCGCACCAAGCGCTAAGCGGATTTATTTCCGGGCAACGGGTGGCAGGTAAACGCTGCGTCATCGTGATTACCGGCAAGGGCAGCTATCGCGGCGGCGGCGGGGTTTTGAAGGACGCGGTACCGCGCTGGCTCAACGAGCCGGCTCTGCGCGACCACATTTTGGCATTCAACCATGCCCAACCCAGGCACGGAGGTGCCGGCGCGCTCTATGTTTTGCTCCGCCGTATGCGCTAGGCCTATAATGGGTTCGATCTCAAAGGCTTGAATTTGCGCCCGGCGGGAGAAACGGAAGGTCCATGACCCCCTTTGGCCAGAGAATTCGTGAAATGCGTGCTGAAAAAGGCGCTACATTGACCGAAATGGCGCGGGCACTTGAGGTTTCGCCGGCTTACCTGTCGGCGCTGGAGCACGGCAAACGCGGAAAGCCCAGCATCGTGATGCTCCATCAGATCTGTCAGTATTTCAATATCATCTGGGACGACGCAGACGAGCTGCAGCAGCTTGCGCGCCTATCCCAGCCGCGGGTGGTGGTCGATACAGGTGGCCTCAGCCCGGACGCTACCGAACTTGCGAACCTGCTTGCGGAGAATATCGGTGCGTTTTCAGAGACCGAAATCGAATCCCTGCTCGATTATTTGAAGCTCAAAATCCAGCTCAATCGGGATATCGAATAAGGGCTAGAGAATAAATTTCGATAGATCTGCGTCTTTGGCCAGCTCTTCGACTCGGTCGCGGACATAGTCTTGATCGATAACAATTTCTTCGCCGGGTCGGTCCGTGGCGGTGAAACTTATTTCCTCAAGCAATTTTTCCATTACCGTGTGCAACCGCCGGGCACCGATATTTTCTACGTTCTCGTTGATCTCTGCAGCTAAACGAGCCAGCTCGTCGATGGCTTCTTCGCTGAAGCTGAGTGTTACTTTTTCGGTGCCGAGAAGGGCCGCATACTGCTTAATGAGGCTATTTTCGGGCTCGCGCAGGATGCGCTCGAAATCTTCCCGTGTCAGCGCGTCGAGCTCGACTCTAATCGGCAGTCGTCCCTGCAGTTCCGGCAAGAGATCCGCCGGCTTCGCAAGATGAAAGGCGCCAGACGCGACGAACAGAATATGGTCCGTATTGATCGGGCCGTGTTTGGTCGAGACCGTCGTGCCCTCGATGAGGGGCAATAGATCGCGCTGCACGCCTTCGCGGCTTACATCGGCGCCGTGACGATCGGAGCGTGCACAAACCTTGTCGATCTCATCGATGAAGACGATACCGTTTTGCGCCACATTTTCGAGCGCGTCGCGCACCACTTTATCTTCATCGACCAGTTTGTCGCCTTCCTCGGTAACGAGGACATTGTAGGATTCGGAGACTGTCATGCGTTGCTTGCGCGTTCGCTCACCGAAAGCTTTTCCCATAATGTCGTTCAGATTGATCATTCCCATCTGGGCGCCGGGCATGCCGGGGATATCGAAGGTTGGCATGCCGCTGCCGCCATGATCCACCAGCTCCAGCTCGATTTCGCGATCGTCGAACTCGCCATCGCGAAGCTTTTGCCGGAAGCTGTTGCGCGTATTCGAACTCGCATTTTCGCCAACCAGCGCGTCGAGCACGCGCTCTTCGGCCATCAATTCGGCTTTGGCGGAAACTTCCTTGCGGTGCATGTCCCGCGTCATGTGAATAGCGTTGTCGACCAGGTCGCGAACAATCTGTTCCACGTCGCGCCCCACATAGCCAACTTCCGTGAATTTGGTTGCCTCGACCTTCAAAAAGGGCGCCTCGGCCAGCTTTGCCAGGCGGCGCGCGATTTCGGTCTTGCCGACGCCGGTGGGGCCGATCATGAGAATATTTTTCGGCAGTACCTCATCACGCATGTCGTCGGGTACATGTTGGCGTCGCCAGCGGTTGCGCAGCGCAACGGCAACCGCGCGCTTGGCCTCTGTTTGGCCGACGATATAGCGATCTAGTTCGGAAACGGTTTCCCGTGGGGTAAGAGCGGTCATAGTTTTTCGATGATTATGTTGTCGTTTGTGTAAACGCATATATTTGCGGCGATCTCGAGAGCTTTCTTGGCGATATCTTCTGCGCTGAGGTCGCTTGATTCGACCAGTCCGCGGGCGGCGGCAAGCGCAAATGGGCCGCCGGAGCCGATTCCGATCAGCCCGTCTTCGGGCTCCAGAACGTCGCCATTTCCGGTCAGTGTCAGTGAAACCGACTTGTCGGCCACCGCCATCATCGCCTCAAGGCGGCGCAAATAACGGTCTGTGCGCCAATCCTTGGCAAGCTCTACGCAGGCACGGGTTAACTGGTTGGGATATTGCTCTAATTTTCCTTCGAGGCGTTCGAACAGGGTAAACGCATCTGCGGTCGCGCCAGCGAATCCGGCAATCACCTTGCCGTCGCCCAGGCGCCGGACCTTGCGCGCATTTGCCTTGATGATCGTTTGACCAAAGCTCACTTGGCCGTCTCCCGCAACGACCACGTCGTCGTCACGGCGGACCGCAAGAATAGTTGTGCCGTGCAATGTGGTTTGTTCTGCCATGTTCTGGCTCCCCGGATCGCCGGTTCGTTCCGGCTGAGGCTACCATGTGGCGATTTTCGCTTCAGGATCAAGGGGGCCGGATCGAGGCTGCTTCATATGCAAAAAAGCAAGCGTCTGAAACTTCCTCTATTCGCTCTCTTACGATCCTGCTAGAAACAGCGCGACTTTGGCTCTAAATCATCGTCACAGCAGGTACCGGTTGAGGGTTGGCCCATGCGTAAAGCCAGCGTCGAACGCAACACTAAAGAAACTCAAATTACTGTCGATCTAGATCTCGACGGTAGCGGCAGCTATGACGTTTCCACTGGGATCGGGTTTCTCGATCACATGCTGGAACAGCTTTCGCGCCACAGTTTGATCGATATTTCGCTGAAAGCACGCGGCGATCTGCATATCGATTGTCACCACACCACCGAAGATTCCGGATATGCGATCGGCGAGGCGGTGGCGCAGGCGCTCGGCGACCGCAAGGGCATAAACCGTTACGGCAGCAGCTTTATTCCGATGGATGAAACGCTGACGCGGGTGGCGCTTGACTGTTCGAATCGGCCCTATTTAGTCTGGAAAGTGGCGCTGGGGCAGTCGAAGCTCGGCGAAATGGACACCGAATTATTCAAAGAGTGGTTCCAAGCCTTTGCGCAATCCGCGGGTATCACGCTGCATGTGGAGAATATCTATGGCGACAATACGCACCACATCGTCGAATCCTGTTACAAGGGATTGGCGCGCGCGCTGAAACAAGCAGTGGACATCGACCCGCGCCAGGCCAACAGAGTTCCGTCGACCAAAGGTGTACTAGGCGGCTCGCTTTAGGGCGAAACCGGTAGGGCGTCCCCTATAGGGAATCTTTCCCAATGACCGTTGCGATTATCGACTATGGATCCGGCAACCTGCATTCCGCTGCCAAGGCATTCGAATGTCAGGCAACGGAAAAAGTGCTGGTTACTTCAGACCCCGCACAAGTTTTGACGGCGGACCGGATCGTGTTGCCGGGAGTTGGCGCGTTTGCCGATTGCAAGCGGGGGCTGGCTGCGGTCGATGGTATGGAAGAAGCATTGCGCCAGACAGTTATCGAAAAAGGACGGCCGTTTCTGGGCATTTGCGTTGGTATGCAGCTAATGGCAACTACCGGCTTAGAGTACGGGGAACATAGCGGCTTCGATTGGATCGCCGGAACCGTTGCGCCGATCTCCCCTCAAGGTGATCGCTTGAAAATCCCCCATATGGGCTGGAATACATTGCGGGAATGCGTGAGCCACCCGGTGTTCGAGGGGTTAGAGGCGGGTTCGGACGTTTACTTCGTTCACAGCTACCACTTCGAACCGGAAAACGATGCGGATTTGTTAGCAACCACGGATTATGGAGGCGCACTTACAGCCGCGGTGGGTCGCGATAATATGATCGGTACTCAATTTCACCCGGAAAAA
>DLVK01000267.1:0-387 GCA_003444235.1 Rhodospirillaceae bacterium | reverse complement strand
TACTCAATTTCACCCGGAAAAAAGCCAGAAGATAGGTTTGGCGGTAATTGCGAACTTTCTTGGATGGAAACCTTGATCGAATAGAGCGATGGCGACGTCGGATAAAAAAATAGTCCAGCCGGTTTCTACGCCGGACCCAAATGCACCACCGCCAAATATGGTGGTTGAACGTGTTACCGAGCTTAACGATTCCGATTTGCAGGATTTGTGCGAATCTACCGAACAATCGATCGAAGCGGGCGGTGGATTCGGTTGGCTGGTGCCGCCGCCGCGAAGCGGGCTCGAAAATTTCTGGCGTGGAGTCATGTTGGTGCCTGAGCGGTCGCTTTTTATTGGCCGGATGGATGGGGTCGTGGCTGGGGCGACCCAACTGGTCCGCCCCACTCG
>DLVK01000254.1:0-2962 GCA_003444235.1 Rhodospirillaceae bacterium | reverse complement strand
CGATGTCGACGCCTGCGATGGCTTGTGCGAAAGAGCCAGGCTCGCCCGCTTGCAGCGCCATGATATGAGTCTTGCGCGTCATCGCCTCGAAGGCGGCGGCGGGAGAGACCCATGTCTCCGATAGCGCGACGGGCACCACGTAGTCACGGATAAGGTGAGCACGGTTCTCCGCACCATGGGCCGGGAAATTGCCGAATACCTCACCCCAACCGACGTTGCCGTCGGTGTCTGCCGCGCGGACCAGCAGGACGGCCCGTTCGGAGATCGTTCCGAATGACGTGACAATTGGCGTTTCGATCCGGGCGCGCAACAGGATAGGTTCGATGCGCGCGAGTTGAATTGATTCGGTTTGCGGTATCTTGGACATCTAGAGGATCTTTCCCGGGTTCATCGTACCGTTCGGATCGAGGGCAGCCTTCACGCGCTTCATTAAGTCGAACTCGACGTCGGACTTGTAGCGTGCGAGTTCATCGCGCTTGAGTTTGCCGATTCCATGTTCCGCGCTGAAGCTACCGTCTAGTTGGACTGCGAGGTCATGCACAGCCAATTCGAGGTCGTGCGCCTTTGCCATCATGTTTGCTCCATCGTCTCCTTCGGGGCGGCTGAGGTTAAAGTGAATATTGCCGTCTCCCATATGACCAAACGGGATGACGCGAACCCTTGGAATCATATTTTCCGCCATTGTGGTGGCCTTTTCGAGGAAAGTAGGAACGCTCGTCAGCGGCACGGAAATATCGTGCTTGAGGCCAAGTCCTGCGAGTTTTTGTGCCTCAGGTATGGTCTCCCGTAGGCGCCAGAGTGAAGCCGCTTTCTGGCCGCTCGTTGCGATAACGGCATTGGCGATTTCCTCAGCTTCGAACGCCTCGCCGAGTGTGGCTTCAACGGTCTCGCCAAGGCCGGAATCCTCGCGTCCGGCACTGCACTCGATGAGCGCGTAATGAGTATGCCTCGCATCGAAGGGGTCGGATGTATCCTCAATATGGGTCAGCACTAGGTCGATACATTTGCGATGAATGTACTCGAAGGATGTAACGCCGTCGCTCGTCGCTGCCCGCATCCGAGAGAGGAGTTTCAACGCCGCCTCCGCATTGGGCAGGGCCACAAAACTGGTAACGAGGTCGCGCGGGCGGGGAAAAAGCTTAAGAACAACCGCTGTGACGATCCCGAGTGTTCCTTCCGCACCAAGGAAGAGGTGTTTCAGATCGTAACCAGTGTTGTCCTTGCGCAGCCGGCGCAGGCCGTCCCAGATTGATCCATCCGGCAAGACCACCTCTAGCCCGAGCACGAGGTCTCGCGTGTTACCGTACCGAAGAACCGCAACGCCGCCCGCATTGGTCGAAAGATTACCACCAATCTGACAGCTGCCTTCCGCTCCGAGACTAAGTGGAAACAATCGGTCCGCTTCTTCGGCGGCATCCTGGATCATCGTAAGGACACAGCCGGCTTCTGCCGTCAGGGTGTAGTTGAGGGCATCCACTTGCCGAATCTGGTTCATACGGGAGCGCGAAAGCACCACCTGGTCGCCGGTCTCGTCCGGCGTGGCGCCGCCGCAATATCCGGTGTTGCCGCCCTGCGGCGTGATTTGGATGTCAGCGTCCGCACAGATGCGGACGACAGCGGCGACTTCACCTGTCGTGATCGGACGTAGCACAATCGGCGTGTTGCCATGGTATAGCTCCCGCGCGTCGATGGCATAGCTTTCCATATCGGCGGGATCGTCGAGGTAACCGCCGGGACCGAGTGCGTCCTTAAGGCGTTCCAGGATTTCGGGTGTGAGTGCGGTCATCGGGTCACCAGTAGCGCAATGCGTCTTTGAAGAGCTTTGTCAGTTTGGCCTCGTCAACGGGTTTCGGCGACATCACCAGCAGACGTTGCTGCGGCAACGTACCTTTCACGAGGTTTGGGATATCTTCCTCGCCATAACCAACGCCGCCAATCCCGTTTGGCAGTCCGGTTTCTTTCATCATCGCAATGATACGGTCCGCTAGCAGGTCGCCACCGTCCGCCGTGTCGGCATCGGTGACGTCTGCCCCCATTGCTTCCGCCGCTGTGAAATGGCGCTCTGGACAAGCTGGGCCAGTGAAACGAAATGCGGCGGGGGCATTGACGATCACCGAAGTTCCATGGGGCACCATGGGATGATTTGATTTCCATCCCTGCGGATAGTAGCCGCGCACCAATCCAGCGACGGCATAGGCCATGGCATGTGGTATATGAACGCCAGAGTTGCCGAAGCCGATACCGGCCAGTAGGCCCGAGAACATCAGTTTCTCACGGAATTTGGAGGCCCCAGGCTGTGCCACGGCATCGACTAGGTTGTCTCCAATCAGTCGAATCGCTTCCAGCGTCGAAAGGTCGCTATAAGGATTGGCGCCCTGATAGACCGGGCGTGCGGTTGGATCGGCTGGCTTCTCACGGCTGGTATACGGGACTGCGGTATAGGATTCGCAGGCATGGGTAAAGACATCAAAGCCGTTCGCCGCAATGACCTCACCTGGCAGGGTGGCCAAGGTATCTGGATCGAGGACGCCGAGGTTGGGCCGCAAATAGGGGCTTGAGATGCCGGTCTTCAATTCCATTTCCAGCAGGTCGAAAATTGCGACAGCAGTACATTCGCTCGCGGTGCCAAATGTCGTTGGACAGGCGATATGTGGCTTCAACGGTCCCGGCACCCGCACGGCCTTTCCGATCGGTTCATTGACGTAATCAAGGAAATCGTCTGGTGGATGCGACGTGTAGAGGGCCGCCGCTTTTGCCGTGTCCATACTGGAGCCGCCGCCAACGGAAATGAACCCGTCGAAATTGCCTTTTTGCGCAAACTCGATCGCCGCCTTGAACGACCTATCAGTCGGCTCTACTTCGACCTCGTCGTAGATGGCGACGTCAATTCCGGCATTCTTTAGTGCGCTTGTCACCGTCGCCACGGAATTTAGCTCTGCAACATTCGCATCGGTAAATAAGG
>DLVK01000307.1:0-4917 GCA_003444235.1 Rhodospirillaceae bacterium | reverse complement strand
CGATTGGCAGTCAGTATCGCAGGCCGATTTCGTCACTACGGATTGCCTTTCGGCGACCTGGTACAGGAAGGCATGGTCGGGCTCATGCAAGCGGCCGAACGTTTCGAGCCTGAGCGCCAGGTGCGCTTTTCCACCTATGCATCTTGGTGGATCCGCTCGGCGATCCAGGACTTCATCTTGCGCAACTGGTCGATTGTACGTACCGGCACCACCTCGGCGCAAAAATCGCTATTTTTCAATTTGCGGCGTTTGCGCGCTCGGATCGATGGTGCCAACGCAAATATCATGAACGATACCGCGCGTCAGGAGATCGCCGACCAACTGAAGGTCAAGCTCAGCGACGTCGAAAGCATGGAAATGCGTTTGAGCGGTGGAGACCAGTCACTAAATGCGGTGGTCGGCGAGGGCTCTGATGATCAATGGCAGGATTTGCTACCCGACGAGCGGCCGACGCCTGAAAAAGTCGTGACGGGGCTGAAGGATTCAGAAACCCGGTCACGGTGGTTGGAATCCGCACTTGGTGAATTGAGCGACCGCGAGCAGAAGATCATCCGCGAACGTCGTCTTGTCGATGATGGCGCCACCCTCGAACAGCTGGGACAGGCCCTTGGTGTCAGTAAGGAGCGGGTGCGGCAATTGGAACAGCGTGCTCTCGGCAAGCTGCGCCAGCATTTGGAAAATTCCGTCGTAATCCAGGACGATCTGTTCAACGAGTAGGTTGGGTTGTCCGGCTAACGGATCTAAATCACCAGTTTTACGCTTTCGCCCGCCGGGACAGTGTCTGTCTGGCGGGCGAATTCGTTCAGGACCCGAAACCATGATTCTTTGTAGGTCGACACTGCCATGCGCCGAGAAAGGCTGGACACTCTGGCCGGGGTTTCGAGCTGTACAACTTGAAGATGGAGTGGGCGGATCGAATCCGCTTCTGACGCGCTAATTCTACGAAAGCTGTATGTGGTATCGCGTAAGCCGTAGGATAGCTGAGACATGACGCGGCTCGGTGCGATAAACAGAAATCGATATATATGTTTGCGGTCGTAGCGTATGGCGACCGCGCGCAGCGTCACCGTTCCGTTTCGGGACTTGGCCTCGGTCCAGCCGGTTGCCGCGTCCATCCCGTTGATACGTAGCGGCTCCATATCCCGCAACCGCAGTTTTCTTGCCCAGGCGTTAGCTAAATAAGACCGCATCGAGCCTTGGAACGGTCTCGAGGCGAGATCGAAGATGATCCCACTGCCGCGCGGACCTTTGGCGATCACTTCGCTGGGAGAGTTTTGAATGCGGAACCCCTTCGGCACCCGGAAGGAAAACCGCAGCGCGGCATGCGTGAAAACTCGGCCACGTACGACGCCTTGCTCTGGATCGTCGCCGAACACCATACCGTTGATGTTTTTCAGAAAGTTTTCCTTGTAGCTCAGCTGCCAACCGCCGCGCGCGATCTTTGCGTGGCGAATGGAACGGCGCACGCGATCGATCGTGCGTGGGTGGCTCGACGTCATGTCGCGCGCATCGACACTTCCTGCCGGGCGTCCGTCGATGACCGCACTCAATTGGCTATGAGCACGGAGGTTCCCGAGGAAACTTGCCAAACCGTCGGGGTTGTAGCCGGCACGGCCCATATAGCGAACCCCGAGCACGTCGGCTTCGTGTTCCTGCTCCTGGGAAAATCCGGCCAAGCGTTGCTGAGCCAAACCGACTGCCGCATTACCGAGACCGTTTGTGCCCAGCACCGCACCAAGCAAACCAGCCGCCATTGCCTCGCGACGGGCGCGTTCTGCTGCTTCGATCCGTTTGGAGGTGTGGCGTGCGACGACATGGCCGATTTCGTGGCCGAGAACGCCGGCCACTTCTGCTTCGTCGCTGGCCAATGCGACCAGGCCGCGGGTGATATAGATGAACCCGCCCGGTAAGGCGAAGGCGTTTACATCTGGGCTGTTCAGAAGTGTGAATCGAAAACCGATGTCCTGTCGTCCGGTCGCACGTACTAGCCGCGACGCGATAAGCGCAAAATAGCCTCCGACTTTTGGATCGTCGTAGACACCGCCATATTCCTCAATGATTTTCGGGTGATTCTGGCTGCCGAGTTGTTTTTCCTCGCGCGGCGTCAAGGCCTGGGCCAAACAGGTGGGGCAAAACCCGGCCAATGCGCTGCCAGCCATCAAGCCGCAAAAATGACGCCTGTGCAACTGAAGTGCCATTGAAGAGGTCCTCTCCGTATTTAAAACGCGCCACCCAAGCGTCTTCGCTGAAATTTTCTCGTTTTATGAGCTGCCATGCAAGACGGTACGAAAGCTATTTCCTTTTTTGGTTAGTCCAGAATCTCGATTTGTTCCGGGTGTGTGGCTTCGATGAAAGGACCGTTCCAATTTTTGATCCAGCCACGTACCCGGACACGCTTTCCCGCCAGTGCGGATAGTGAAACCCCGCTCTTTTTGAACGTGCGCAGATGCCGTTTTTTAACCGAAATCGTAAAATCGCTCCGCCAATCTTCATCGAAATTTATATAGGTACGTTTGCGGCGCTCCGCCACCTTGAACACACGCCCTTCGACAAGTTGAAAGGAGTTGATGTAGCGACCCGCATTCTCTGCATTTCGGACACGATAGAAGGGGTGGCGCCATATTCCGCGACGGTTGGCGCGGGCCTCGCGCTCGAGCGACAGCATCTCGCTTACCAAAGCCCGGTTGTCACGAAAGCTATAGACCCGTGCCATGCCGGCTTGCAGCATTTCACCCTGAATCCAGGTACCTGCGGCGTCATGGAGATGAGCCAGTAGACGACCGTGCCGATCAATTTCGCGTCCGCCAAAGGACAGCATCAGTCGGCGCCCGAGGGTGAGTTTCTCCAGCCGTCTGCGGGACTTTTCACCTAACGGCCAGGCACGGAAACCTTTGCGGCCTAGTGGCAGCTTTGGCGCTTGGAGGCCCACCAGGCGCACTTGTTTGCCCGATTTGAGCACCAAAGTGTCGCCGTCGATGATCTCAACCGCCACCTCGGTGCCCTTCCGAATCAGCTCGCCCGCGCTAGCCGTTTGGAGAAAGGCCAAAAAAAAGATCGAAAACCAACACAATCGCATGGCTTTAATATAGCCGAGTCCGGCGCGTCGATTTATAACCAAACGACGAACTCAGCATCGCTTAGATTGAAAAACATGGACACCGTCCGGCGCCTCTCGGACCTTTATCCGGAAATTGACCCTTACGACACCGGCAGTTTGGCGGTGGAGGACCCCCATTCCCTTTATTGGGAGCAATCGGGGAATCCCGATGGGGTCCCAGCGTTGTTTCTTCACGGGGGCCCAGGTTCGGGTGCGACCCCGGCGCATCGGCGATTTTTCGATCCCTCCCATTATCGCATCGTGATTTTCGACCAGCGGGGCGCGGGCCGGTCGACGCCGCTCGGTTGTCTCGAGAACAACACGACGTCTCGTCTCATTTCCGATATCGAAGCGCTGCGTGTTCGATTGGGGATAGAGAAGTGGCTGGTTTTTGGGGGTTCCTGGGGTTCAAGCCTGGCACTTGCCTATGCCGCGGCCCATGCGGACAGATGTTTGGGCCTTGTTTTGCGGGGAATATTTCTTTGCCGCCGCCAGGAAGTCGAATGGTTTATGACCGGCATGCGCACGGTGTTCCCCGAAGCATGGCATGCATTCGCCGACCATTTGCCTGCTGAAGAACGGGATGATCTGCTTAATAATTACTACACACGGCTCACCGATCCTGACCCGGAGGTTCATTTGCCGGCGGCAAAGGCCTGGAGTCGCTACGAAGGGGCGTGTTCGACCCTAAAACCGAGCCCCGAGACCATCGCAGCCTTCGATAACCCCAAGCTTGCGCTCGGGTTGGCGCGGATAGAGGCACACTATTTCCGTCACGGTCTTTATTTCGAGGAAGGGGAACTGCTGGCGAATGTGGACCGGTTTCGCCACTTGCCCGGCGCGATCATCCAAGGCCGCTACGATATCGTATGTCCGATCCGTACGGCGGATGCCCTCGCGCGTGCCTGGCCGGAAGCGGAATACACGATTGTTCCCGATGCCGGTCACTCGGCGATGGAACCGGGCATCCTGAGGGCACTTGTAAAAGCGACAGATAGCTTTCGTTCGCTCGAAGTACCGCCCAAATAGTGCCAAGTAATTCCATATCGGAAGTAGATTCGTTACAAATTAAGCACTTGCGCAATACCAAATTGCCCCTATGATGCGGAAAAAATAACCGGAGCATCGGGAATCTTGGCTTTGTTGACGCTCAAAAAGCGAGTTTTGGCGGCGACCGCCCTTGTATTGGGACGGGGCGCAGCAGTTTTGCTTGCTTTTTGGCTGGCAATCGCGCCGGCGGCGGCTGGCAACAAAGACCCCGCTTTCATCAAGCTTGGCGGTGGCGATATTGGCAGCTGTTGTGCCGATCGGGATCAAGCAGGTGTTTTCAGCATCGAATACCGTGCCGGCCCCGACCTGGAATTGTTACATATTCGGCCTTCATTGGGTGTGTTCGGGACCACCGATGCCAGCATTTATGGCTGGTTTGGTCTCTCAGGCGACATTTTTTTCGGCCGACGCATCGTATTGACGCTTGGCTCCGCGGTTGGATTTTATCTCGATGGCGAAGGCCAAGATTTGGGGCATGTGCTTGAATTTCGTTCAGGTGCCGAGATCGCCTGGCGGTTCGATAATCGCGCCCGCCTCGGCATTGGCGTAACTCATCTGTCCAACGCCAACATCGCGGATAAGAATCCAGGCACCGAAACAGTGATGCTGATCTATTCGCATCCGCTTAAAAGCCTTTTCAGCGACAAAAAATAGGGCGGTTCGCCCGAAAGAATTCGTCATCCGCTGCTTGTCTATCGGCAACACCCTGTGTGGTATAGTCGCGCCCGCACACAAAACTGCCATGGCCCCGTAGCTCAGTTGGATAGAGC
>DLVK01000297.1:0-4509 GCA_003444235.1 Rhodospirillaceae bacterium | reverse complement strand
GGTAAGGCAACGGGTTTTGATCCCGTGATTCGCAGGTTCGATCCCTGCCGCCCCTGCCATTGCTATCGGGCCTGGCACCGTTTAGCGGCGCAGACGACAGGAGGGCAAAAGCGTTATGGATTTAGCATCGTTCGCACCTTGGTTGGTGCTCGCGGGGTACGCATTCCTGATTTGGCTAATGATGCCGCGGCGGGTCAGTGCGTCGCAGTTTTTTAACGGTGAGGGTCAAAGCGGCGCTGAGCCGGGCCTACTCCTGCTGATCGCAAGCGCTGCAATTACCTGGATATTTGCGAAATCGATCGCAAATGCGGCGAATTTGAGTGCCGCCTATGGCTGGATCGGTGGGCTCGGTTATGCTGCCTATTATTTCTGTTTCGTGGTCGTCGGCGTGACTATTTATTTCATCCGTACGCGCGGCGGCTGGGGTTCGCTGTCGAGTTTTTTGGTCGCAAAATATGGCGGGTTTTGCGCCAAGCTGTTTCTGGCTGCAATCGCCATCCGGCTGTTCAATGAAATTTGGTCGAATACGAAAGTAGGAGGACTCTATTTCGGTGCCGAGGGCAGCGGCGGTTATTGGATCGCGGTAGCGGCGATCACTTGTTTTACCTTGTTCTATTCGTGGCGCGGCGGTCTGCGTTCGAGTTTGTTGACCGACGGTGCGCAGATGGTGCTTGCCGCAGTGCTGTTGGTGATTGTGCTGGCCACGGTCGGCCCAGGTTTGGCGACGACAGGTTTTCCCGAGGTAAGCGGGCCGACGATGATGGCGGGGTCCACCTTCCTTTGTCTCGCGTTGGTTCAAAGCTTGAGCTACGGATTTCATGATCCTGTGATGACCGACCGGGCCTTTATCACCAGCCCGAAACGCATGGTTAAGGGCTTTGTGTTGGCGGGGTTGGTCGCCGGTGGTTTCATTCTGCTGTTTTCGCTTGTCGGACTTTATTCGCTGGCGCAAGGGCTCGAAGGTGCGGCGGTGGTTGCCGTGCCGGGCGCATTTGGATTGCCGATGCTGCTTGTGTTCAACGCGATCATGCTCACCAGCGCCGGTTCGACCCTCGATTCCACTTTCGCCTCCGCAGCGAAGCTCGGCGCGCGCGACTGGAGCAACGATTACGCTCCGCCCACCGAGGGACACGCCTCCCGAGGCCGTTGGCTGATGGTGGCAATTGCGCTTTTCGGTAACTTGCCGTTGCTGAGTATTTATCTCGGCGATCAAGTTGGCCCCGCGATCATCGCGGCGACAACCATCAGTGGCACCATGGTGATGGGGTTGGCACCGATCTTTCTTTTGTCATGGATCGGCTCCGCCGGGCGGCTTAGCTTCCATCTCGCCTTTTGGCCGGGGCTGTTGTTTGGCGTATTGCTGACGGTGGAGAGCGCGACGGGAATGCAGATTTTCCCGGCGGTATTCGATGTGGGCATGGGTAAATATGCCGACGATCTGGGCGTCAATCTTTACGGGCTCGCGATTTGTACGGCGGGTTACCTGCTGGGCGCGGCAATCCCGACGCTGTTTCCCGAGCGCGCGGACCGGGTTGCGTAACAGCGCCGCTTACTCGGCGGCGATATCCTTGTGCTTGCCGACCGATTCAAAATAGCGGTTTTCCAGGATGTGCTGGTTCTCGTAAATCGAACCTTGATGAGGCGCTTGGGGAAGCGGCATCCGTACGGGCACGTCTTCTAGGCGAGGCTCCAGGGTCGGCTCTCCGCGAACCATCAAAGCGTCGAACTTTTCCAAAGTCTGTCCCGGTTTGAAGCCCATTAACGGCCAGGCATCGGCGGCGAAATAGCCTTGTAGCAACAGCCGCCGAGGTTTGTCGGAATGGTTCAGCGCCGAGCCATGAACCGCACGAACGTGATGCAGGGTCATGGAACCCGCGGGCCCCTTCAACGGCACCGCGTTATCGAAGTCGAGTGGCGTTTTCACCGGGTCAATCGCCCCGCAGAAATAGCCTTGGCTGTGATGATCGATCTCCGAACTCTTGTGAGTTTTCGGGATCACCATCATCGGCCCGTTTTTCTCCGTGACGTCATCAAGATAAATGCCGACCGCAAGGCCATCATCATTTGTATGCGGATAGAAAGCCCAATCCGAGTGCCATTCCACGGCTGCACCGTAGCCCGGCGCCTTCATGTTCATCTTGTTGTTGTACAGGCGAATATTGGGTCCGATGAGTTGCTCGACCGGGTTGAGTACCAGGTCGCTGCGCAGGAAATCATCGAAAAAGGGCCAATGGGCGAACGGCGACTTTAGCCGTCGTACCCGTGGATTCTCCGGTGAGTGAGTTTCTTCGAGGTCATAGCGCTCGTCGTTCTCCGAAACTCCACCGGCTTCCGCCACAATCTCGTCCGTAAGTCGGATCATTTCCGCAAGCAGCTCCGCCGGCAATGCTTCCTCGATCAGCGTGAAGCCTTCCTCGTGATATTGCTCAAGTTGCGTCTTGCTCAGTTTATTGGCCATCTGTCCGCTTCCTAATCACCACTGCCTGCATTGTTCGATTCGGAATTTGATTCCGGCGCTAGCGTTACCCGTCGCAATAATCGCCGGTCTGCCGGGTCGAACCCGTCGCGCCGGTGCATGACATAGCGATTGTCCCACATTACCAAGTCACCGCTACGCCAACGCTGGGTCCAGGTGAATTTATCCAACTCGGTATGACGCCACAAGCGATCCAGAATTTCCTCGCTCTCGTCGCGGGGAAGCCCGACAAGGGATGCGCGGGGCCGGCGGCCAAGGAACAGCGCCTTTTTGCCGGTTTCGGGGTCGGTTTGTACCAGCGGATGTTCGGTCACATCGAGCGGTTCACCTTGGGCATCGGTTTCAACCGAAGGGTGGCGAACCCGGAGCGTATCGGCAAGCCGCCGAAGCGACGGCCCGAGCGATTCATAGACGGAAAACATGTTGAGAAAACCGGTATCGCCGCCTTCGTCGGGCACTTCGAGGGCGTGAAGTACGGTGTGGACCGGCGGCGCCTCGCTGTAAGCCATGTCGCTATGCCAAGCGAGTGAGTCGGTGCCCAGTGCGCCCAAGGGCCGTCCCCGTTCGTCCCGGATATTGGTGACGAAGGTAATCGGAGTTTGTTTGCGTTTGGTCTTGTCTTTGGCGACCGGGTAGGCCGGCGCCAGCATCGGCGTGCCGAAATGTCGGGTGAAGGAAAGGAAACCGGCTTCATCGATTGCCAGCCCACCGATACGAAGCACCAGATGTTCCCGCCAAGCGGCCCGAATCACGGTGCAATCCGCCGCGCTCAAGCTGTCCAGCCTGACATTGAGCAAATCAGCACCCAGGACTTCGCCTATGGGCACGACTTCGATCGACGATGTGTTCTTTTTCGGCATTTGCTGTGTGTCTTTCCCCTAACAGCGAGATGATTATCGCGCTGTTGGTCCAAGAGGGCAATCGCCGCTGTCGTGACCTGACATTTCGTTGGCGTTATAGTCGGCGCAAATTCGATCGATCCGGAGGCAACGAGAATGGGCGACAATCTTCCCTTCGAAGGCGTTAAAGTTTTGGATTTGAGCCAGGGCGTGGCGGCGCCCTATTGCGGCATGATGCTGGCGCGGAACGGCGCCAGCGTGATCAAGGTGGAGCCGCCCGGTACCGGTTGCTGGAGCCGTCAGCTAGGCAAGCACCAGGGCGATCACACTGCCCATTCAGTCGTCGTCCATCGCGGCAAACGCTCGATCGGCATCAATCTAAAGACCGACGAGGGTCTGGAAATCGCGCAGAAACTCGCTGCCGACTGCAATGTCTTCTTGCAGAACTATCGCGTCGGCAAGATCGATAAGCTCGGCCTCGATTATGACAGCGTCGCCAAGGTCAATCCGTCGGTGGTCTATCTCTCGGTCACCGGTTTCGGCAATGAAGGGCCACGGCGCAATCTTCCGGCGACAGATTCGGTCATGCAGGCCTATACGGGCATGATGTCGATCAACCGCGACGCCAACGGCATGCCCCAACGCATGAACATGCTGACCATCGATTTCGGCGCCGGGCTCTATTGTTTCCAAGCCGTGGCGGCCGCACTTTACGGTCAAGCTATGAAGGGAAAGGGCAAGCATATTCGTACCAGCCTGTTAGAGGCCTCGCTCACCTTCCAGGAAGCGGCGATGATGGAATCCTACCTTCAGGAAGGCGACGCGGAACCGATCGGCATGCCGGTCGGCTGCTTCAAGACTAAAGATGGCTATATGAGCATCAACGCGCGCCGGAACCCGCACTTCATCGCCCTGTGTAAGTTGATCGGTAAAGAAGAATGGATCGACGATCCACGGTTTGTGGACGCGCTAGACCGGGTAACGCATCGCGAAGAACTGTTGTCGGTAATCCGTCCGATTATCGAGACCAAAACCAGTGACGAATGGAATAAGGCGTTGGATGACATCGATGTTTTGAACGCCAAGGTCCACACCCATCACGACCTGTTTGACGATCCGCAGGTCAACGCGATGAATGCGGTCCACTGGATCGAAAACGACACGCTCGGCCGCCTGCCGATGGCAACCATCGCC
>DLVK01000270.1:0-6003 GCA_003444235.1 Rhodospirillaceae bacterium | reverse complement strand
TGCCTGGGGTATGCCGAGGCATCCGGTCTATCTCTGGACGCTGCCGATGTTCCATTGCAATGGCTGGTGTTTTCCCTGGACCTTGGCGGCAATGGCGGGGACGAGCGTTTGCTTGCGCCAGGTCGAAGCCGGGCCGATTTATTCGGCGATTGCAGAGCACCGGGTAACACATTTCTGTGGCGCGCCGGTGGTGCTCAATATGCTTGTGAATGCGCCGTCATCTGAGAGGAGGCCATTGCCCCATCAGGTGCGGGTGATGACTGCTGCGGCCCCGCCGCCCGCATCTGTGTTGGAACAAATGCAGGCAGCCGGATTTCATGTGACCCACGTCTACGGTCTCACCGAGACCTATGGACCCGCCGTCTCATGTGTTTGGCATGAAACATGGGACCAGTTGCCTCCGGGAGATCAGGCGCAGAAGAAGGCGCGCCAGGGCGTCGCCTATCCGTCGCTGGAAAATCTCATGGTTGCCGAACCGGAAACGCTGACGCCGGTTCCGAAGGATGGGGAGACAATCGGAGAAGTGATGTTCCAAGGGAACATCGTCATGAAGGGGTACCTCAAAAACCCGGACGCGACGGAAGAAGCCTTCGAAGGCGGTTGGTTCCGGTCCGGCGATCTAGGGGTTTGGGGTGAGGACAACTACATCAGTCTCAAGGACCGCTCGAAGGACATCATCATTTCCGGCGGTGAGAATATCTCGACCATTGAAGTGGAGAATACGCTGTTCCGGCACGATGCGGTGCTAGAGGCGGCGGTGGTCGCCAAAGCGGACGATCATTGGGGCGAGGTGCCCTGTGCCTTCGTGACCTTGAAGGACGGCGCGCATACCGATGAAGCGGCTTTGATCGAGTTCTGCCGGGATAATCTTGCCCATTTTAAATGCCCGAAACACGTGGTCTTCGGGCCATTACCCAAAACCTCGACCGGCAAGGTGCAGAAGTATGTTTTGCGGGAGCGCGCGAATAGCGACTGAGCGTCGGCTCAGGCGGTTTTGGTAATTCCTTTTTCGACCAAAGCTTCGATTTCGTCATCTTTAAAGCCGGCTTCGACCAGGACTTCCTTGCTATGCTCGCCGAGTGTCGGGGCGTGGCGGCGCAGCGATCCCGGCGATTTCGAGAATTGAGTCGGGATGCCCGTATTTTTGATTTTTCCTTCGCTTGGATGTTCGGTCTCGCGAATAAATTCGACCGCTTGTAAATGCGGATCTTCCATAAGGTTGGACAAGCGGTTTACCGGTGTGCACGGCACGTCTGCCTCAACCAGCAACTCCAACAGCTCATTTGAGGGGCGATCCTTTACGATGTCTGCGGCGATCGCATATAGCTCCGCGATATGCTGCGCACGGTAGGTTGCATCGGTGACGCGCCGGTCATCCAACATGTCTTCGCGCCCTACGGCGGTAAAGAATCGTCGCCAATGATCGTCCGTATAGGGCATCAGGCTGATATGACCGTCTTTGGTTGGCATGGGGCGACGGTCCGGAGCTTTCAGGCGCGTGTAGCCGAATTCGCTTTCCGCCGGTTCGAAAATGGCGCCGTAAAAATGTTCGACCAGATTGAAATGCACCATCGTTTCGAACATTGGCACATCTATTTCTTGACCTTCGCCGGTGCGCTCTCGATGCAAAAGAGCGAAAGCAACCGCCTGTGTCACGGCCATGCCAGAGGTCTTGTCAGCGAATAGCGCGGGGACATGGCGCGGTTCATCGGTGATGAATCCCAATATGGAAGACAACCCCGAAACACCCTGGATCACGTCGTCGTAGGCCGGCCGGCCGGCGTAAGGGCCGTCCTCACCGAACCCGTAGCAGGCACAATAGATGATGTTGGGATTCGATTTTTTAAGGTCTGTATATTCGAGCCCAAGACGTCGCATTGCTTGCGGGCGCATCGAGTGCACCAGTACGTCCGCACCCTCTGCAAGTTTCAACAATGCATCCCGTCCCTCAGTTTGTTTGAGATCGAGGACCAGACTGCGCTTGTTGCGATTGGAATTCAGATACATCGCACCCATACCTGGATTGCGGGCGGGGCCGATGGCCCGGGTGAGGTCGCCACTGGGCGATTCCACCTTGATCACATCGGCTCCCATATCGCCGAGATTTTGGGTCGCAAAGGGACCCATAATGACCGAAGTCAGGTCGAGAATTCGGTAGCCGTCGAGCGGACCGGCCATGGCGGGGTTACCTCAGTTTTCGAATACGAGATCGCAAGCGCTTAGCCGCGTTGCGCGTGATGGAAAATCAAAGAGCGCCGCCCGGAAAGAGCGGCCCTTACGGAGATTAGTTTTGCGACAGTCGCGAAATTTGATCTTTGACGGCGAGCTTTTCGCGTTTCAATCGGCTTATGGCGAGATCGTCTGGATGCGGTCGTTCTTGTTCTTTCTTTAGTTCCGTATCTAATTGGGAATGTTTGCTTTTTAGAGATTGCAGTTGGTCTTCGATGCTGGTGGCGTTGTCGTTGACATTGCTCTCTTGCAACATGTACGGCTCCCTTTTGTTCCCAAACAGCTCGGCCGAATAGGCACCGACCGATTAGCCTATAGGTTAGCGCGAATTGGTCGATTTGTCAGGTGCGAAGATGATTTGTAACAACCCAGATTCATAATCCTACGGCAATTTTCGGCAAATTTTGGTACAATAGACCAATAAAAAAAAGGGACTGCCGGTGGTGGACAAACAAGAGACGATCCGACGAAAGTTGGACGAATTGAAAGTCGAACATCGCGATTTGGACGATGCGATTGCACGCGTTACCGAGGCACCTCCCTACGATCAAGTCACCATTCAACGGCTCAAGAAACGAAAATTGGCGTTGCGCGACGAAATCGGTCGACTCGAAGACAAGCTTATCCCCGATATCATTGCGTAAGGTTTGAGATGGCAAAGGAGCTTGGCGCTTCGTCCGCGCAATAACGGCGCCAAATCTCGTTCAGCATTTGTCCGACATTCTCGGTAAATCTTTCTCGGTCACAAAGCGGCGAATTCATCACGGCATCTCTCAGTCTTGGCCGCAAATCCGCAAGTCGTTGACGGTTTGCGGCCAATCGTACCGCCGTTGCGACATAGGCGGCTTCGGACCCGGTCGCCAATGCCGGCAGACCGATCATCTCCAGAATCCATGCGCCCGCTCGCGTGGTAGGTCGCAAAGTTTCGCTGTAACTGATGACCGGATTTCCCATCCACAACGCCTCGAGGCTAGAGATGCCGCCCTGTTGCGGGAAGCCGTCGAGGGCAATATCAGTCTGATTGTAAGTCGCCATATGATCGTATTGGCTGGATTTCCCAAGAAAGTTGATTCTTTCTGCCGCGACACCTGCTGCGAGTAGCGGTGCGCTCAAGCGATGCTCAGCTCTGGAATCCATGCGCATGTCCTTAAAGGTCATGGTCGCGTTAGGTACAGCGAGGAGAACTTTCGCAAAAAGATGCAATGCAGGATCCTGTAATTTTACTGTGCGATTGAGATTGCAAAAAGAAATCTCGTCTTTTGCAAGGCAAGGTGCTGGAGCAACATCCGGACAGTTTGCGGGAGGCCGCCAAATAATCCCCGCCCCATCAAAGTGGATTATATTTTCGACATAACAATCGACGGTTTCGGGCAACACGTAGACCGGATCGGCAACGAAATAGTCCACAGCGTCGATCCCGGATGCGGTGCCGAGTCCCATCCAACTTAGGATAATTGGTGCGGGTTTCCTTGCATAGGTCATCAACCGGTTGCCGGGCATATGGCCCATGAGATCGATCAATACATCGATCTTATCGTTGCGGATACGGTCCGCTAGCGCTTCGTCCGACAGGTCATAAACCTGAATGAAATCGTCCGCTGCTTTTTCGAAAAATGGCTCGACCGGTTGGTCTGGTACCGAAGACGAATAGAGAATATAGCGGTCCATGCGGCCTTCAGGGCGATCAAACCAAGCGGCCATAGCCCACTTCAATGAATGGCCACTTGCAAAATCACGCGAGACGAAGCCGATATTCAGTGGTCGTTTCGGATCTTTTTCGGTCTCGGCTTGATCAGACGTTGCGGCGATCGGCTGCGCGAATCGCGTATTAAACTCTTTGTAAGCTGCGAATCCGTCTTCGTCGCCGTGGCCGTTCAGCAGACGGTGCAACAGTTTTTCTTCGAAGGACTGCCGGGCCGTGGGTTCGGCCGCGAGTATAGTGTCGAATGTTCGCGACGCGTCTTCGAAGAAACCGTGCAACTGCATGTGTCGCGCCATCATCAACAAGGTGTCTTCGGGATTGTCGATATTTGAGATGGTTTGCTCGATCAGCTGAAGGAGATTATCCAGCCGTCCAATGGAAATCGAGCATTCGAACAACAGATGCCAGGCGGGTTTTTGATTGGGGTCGATCGCCAATGAATCAGTTAGCAAGTGTACCGCATCTTCGGAAAGTCCGGAGTCGATCAAACTGCGGGCTCGCTCCAGAGTTATGGAAGCCCGGTGGTGGCGGTGAAGATCGAGGGCCATATCGATGACCAAAATGACGTGCATCGTCGCTGCCCCGCAACCGTTAATTTCGTCCGCTTGCCGAAGTCGTCCGCACCCTTATAATGCGCGGCTTCTGATCAATCGGGCGAAGGGGGTAGTTCCATGGCCAAGGACCCCGTTGTCGGCATCATTATGGGAAGTCAGTCGGATTGGGCGACCATGACCCATGCGGCGGATACGCTGGATACACTAGGTGTAGCCCATGAAACACGAATCGTTTCAGCACACCGGACGCCTAAGCGCTTGGTAGCCTATGCCGAAAGCGCTCGCGAACGCGGACTGCAAGCGATCATTGCGGGAGCGGGCGGAGCTGCGCATTTGCCAGGTATGACCGCGTCGATGACCCCGCTGCCTGTCTTTGGCGTGCCGATCGAAAGCAAGGCGCTGAGCGGAATGGACAGTCTTTTGTCGATCGTACAAATGCCGGCAGGTGTGCCAGTGGGCACCCTGGCGATCGGCCGGGCCGGTGCGGTGAATGCCGCGTTGTTGGCTGCATCCGTTGTAGCTCTTCACGATGACGACGTAGCCGCCGCACTCGACACATGGCGCGCCGAACAGACCGATGCGGTTGGCGAAGTCCCGGTAGATGACTGAGGACAGCCCGGAAACCATTGAACCAGGTGCGGTTATCGGCATTTTGGGCGGTGGCCAGCTTGGTCGCATGATTGCTGTTGCGGCGGCCCGGCTCGGCTATCGGTGCCATGTTTTTTCAGATGTTGCCGATTCGCCGGCGGCTCAAGTTTCGGAACACGTTACGGTCAGCGGGTTTGACGACCGCACTCAACTTCGCGCCTTTGCCGAGGCAGTGGATGTGGTGACGCTCGAATTCGGGAACATTCCCCAAGAACCGGTTAAGTATCTTGCCGAGTTTGTCGCGGTGCGGCCCGGCCCCAATGTATTGGCGGTCGCTCAGGACCGAATGCTGCAAAAGGATTTCCTCAATTCCATCGGTATCGCGACGACACCTTATGCCTCTGTCGAAAGTGCGGCTGAGTTAGAGGCGGCAGTCTCCAAAATTGGTTCGTCAGGGGTTTTGAAGACCACCCGGTTTGGCTATGACGGTAAAGGGCAGGTGCGTATTCATCCGGATACCGATTTGCCAACGGCTTTTGGGGAAATGGGCGATGGCCCGGGAATTTTTGAAGGTTGGGTGGATTTCGCGCTTGAGATATCGGTGATCGTGGCACGGGGCTTGGGCGGTGAAATCGTATCTTACGTGCCGGTGGAAAATCGCCATGTAAATCACATCTTGGACACGACCATTGCCCCTGCCGGTGTGTCGCCGGGCGTCGCGGCGCGGGCCGGAGAGATAGCGCGCCGGGCAGCGGAAGCGCTCGATGTGGTCGGTCTGCTCGCGGTGGAGATGTTCGTTACCTGGGATGGCGAGGTGTTGGTCAATGAAATTGCGCCACGTCCCCACAATTCCGGCCACTGGACCATCGATGCCTGCGCCATCAGCCAGTTTCAACAGCTGGTGCGCGCAATTTGCGGTCTACCTCTCGT
>DLVK01000182.1:0-7675 GCA_003444235.1 Rhodospirillaceae bacterium | reverse complement strand
AAGCATTGATCCTTCGTGATTACCCCATACGCCGCTGATCTTGTAGATCATCGGTTTCAGCGAATTCGAATTCTCTGCGACATTTTGCACGCTAAAGTCACTGGTCACGTAGGCAAAGGTCAGCGCCAGAAACGCTATGGTCAGCAGACCCAACTGTGCTGTGGCCGTCGGGCTTGCGACAGCCATCCAGGCGCGGTTATTGCGGGCCGCGCCGATCATCGGCATGATGGACTGCGCGACGGCGACGCAGAGTGCGAGAATCATCGCGAAATGGCCAATTTCTACGATCAATTCTTGCCATCCTCGCCTGTCGCATGTTTCCACTTGCCGGACTTCTTCAACGCCTCGGCGATTTCAGGCGGCATATAGTTCTCGTCGTGTTTCGCCAGCACCTCACGCGCGACAAACACACGTTCCGGATTGAGCGAACCCTCGGCGATCACGCCCTGACCTTCGCGGAAGAGATCAGGCAGAATACCGCGATAGCTGACCTTGACCGCGTGGCCGAGGTCCGTCACCACAAAGTTTGTCACAAGACCGTTTTCCGCCTTTTTGATGGATCCTTCCTTCACCAGTCCCCCCATACGGAAGTGCTGGCCCGAGGCAATGGCCTTCGCTTGGATATCGCTCGGGCTATGAAAGAAAACGATATTGTCTTCGAGGGCGGTGAGCACGAGGGCAGCTGCCATGCCCAGCATGGTCAGGCCCGTCAGGACAATATAGAGCCGCCGTCGTTTACGCATCGCCGCCGGAGTGCGCGGTCTTACTGTTGCCGTCATACCTCATCTCCATCATCCACTCCGCGCCGTTTGCGCCGGAGAAGGTCGAGGTGGCGTTCGCGCTGACGCATCGTATGCAGGGTATGCGCCAGAATACTGACAATAACGGCCGTGGCGATCATGTAGGCAGGCCAAATGTAAATGCCGTGTCCGCCCATTTCGAAGTATTCACTCACACTCTCCGCTCCGTTCTCTTTAACCGCGCGCTTCGGCCAATTGGATGTTGCGAATTTTTGCTGCGGCAATTTCACTACGAACCCGGAGAACAAGGATCGTTACGTAAAAAAACGTGAATCCGAACGCCATGAGCAGGAGCGGCCAAAGCATTGAACTGTGCACCGCGGGCACATCAAGCCGGGTCACGCTCGCGGGCTGATGCAATGTATTCCACCAATCGACGGAATATTTGATGATCGGCAGGTTGATCACGCCGACCACGGCGAGCAAAGACGCGGCTTTCTGACCCCGTTCCGGGTCGTCGAAGGCGTTCACCAACGCCAAATAGCCGAGATAGAGAAAAAGCAGAATCAATACCGAGGTCAGCCGCGCGTCCCACACCCACCAGGTGCCCCACATGGGCTTGCCCCAAAGTGACCCGGTTGCCAGGCAAATGATCGTAAAGGCGGCGCCGATGGGAGCAGCTGCCTTGGCGCTGAAGAACGCGAGCGGGTGCTGCCAAATCAATGCAGCCGCTGAGGCTGTCGCCATCAGCGCGTAGGTCAACACCGCCATCCAGGCGGCCGGTACATGGATATACATGATCCGCACCGTATCGCTTTGTTGGTAGTCCGCCGGCGACGCGAAAAGTGCTAGGTAAAGGCCGATGACAAAGCCCAAAACCATAGCCCCGCCAATCCACGGCGAAGCCGCGTTGGCAAACTTTAAAAACCGGATCGGGTTAGCGTTGCGGTGCATGTTGTTCTCGTCTTTATACCTAAATATAGGGTCTCGACCGGCTCGGCCCAATCAAATTACCGTTGAGTTTGCGTTCCATTAGTCTAGCGATTGGCGGAGTGCTGCGGCCGCTGCGACCGGACAAAGAGGTATGGCAGCTGCCAGCACGGCACCCAATAACAATAAATGAGGCTTCGCCGATTGCGCTAGGAGCACTGCATCGACCGCCGATGCTGCGAATATTAGAACCGGTATGTAAAGCGGTAGCACTAGAAGTGATATCAGAACTCCGCCTCGTCGTGCGCCCAGTGAAATACTGGCACCGACAGCACCGATAAGGCTCAAGCTCGGTGTCGCCAATCCCATCGCGAGCAGCAATATTCCTAAGCCTTCGTTCGGCAGGTTAAGCAAAAGGGCTAAAACAGGGGCAATTGCGATCAGTGGTAAACCGGTAGTCAACCAGTGTGCCGCGATTTTGGCGCAGACCTGCAAAGTCAGCGAATGGGGGCTCAAGACTAGTAGTTCCAACGAACCATCTTCGTAATCCTGTTGAAAAAGTCGGTCGAGCGATAGCATCGCTGCCAAAAGTGCGGTAACGCCAAGGAGACCAGGTGCGATACGGGCGAGTTGTTTCAGATCCGGTCCTAGGCCTAGAGGAAACAGCGCGATTGCAATAATGAAGAACGCGATCACCATAGCGCCATCGCTACCTTGGCGGATTGCCAGGCGCAAATCGCGTCGGAGAATTGTAAAGAATGCGGTCATGCGGCATTCCTTCGCGTACCCAAATCCAGCGTCCGGCTGTTTTCTGCGGCGAACGATCCATGTATCGACATGACGACCATGCCGCCTTGTTGCCGGTGCGCGCTCAGCAAATCTGTGAGGCTCGAAACCGAGGCCTGATCGAGCCCGACGGTCGGTTCGTCGAGCAACCAGAGTGGTGCTTCGCTCGCAACCAATCGTGCTAGGGCCAATCGTCGCGTCTCGCCCGATGATAGCAGCCGGGCGGGCAGTTCCTTGAGGTGGCCGAGATCGAATGTCGTTAGCGCCTCGTCGACCGTGGCGCCGGTGCCTTGTAATTTCGCCCAGACGTCCAGGTTCTCGCGCACTGTAAGTGCAGGCTTCACTGCATTTTTGTGACCCACATAATGGAGCCGTTCCGCATGCAACAACCGGTCGTCGCCTATCGATGTGTCGTTCCAGACGACGGCTCCCGTCGCCGGCGTTCCGAGACCTGCCATTAGCCGTAACAAGCTCGATTTACCGCTGCCGTTCGGCCCACGCAGGATCAGCGCGTCGCCGCTTTCGAGCGTAAAGGAGAGGCCCTCGAACACTTGGCGTCCGCCGCGAATACAGGTGAGATCGTTGCCGGCAAAGTGATTGGTCATCTAGAGCAAATCCCGGACGGCTGGAAACTTCCCCATGACGGCACTCACGTGCCGACAATTATTAGATAAAGCATCTCGCTTCTGTGCAAAAAAACCAGAAATGCCCTATCGATCTTAATTTTCGTTTCTTACCAGCGAGATATAGCACAATCTGTGGCTTTTTCGCGCATTGGCGACGCCGAAAAAAGAAAGGACGGCTGTCGGGGGTGGGCCGACAACCGTCCAGTTTGGGAACGACTTGTGCCGTTCGTGGAGGCCATAGTGGATAGCCTCGACTGAGAGGGGAGGTCTCAGCATGTTTACTATCGCTTTTGAGTGTGGCGGGGTTTTGCCCGAAATAAGGCAATAATGAGGCAAGTTGTAAAATACCGCTGTAAAGGCGGAACCGGCTACGCTTTAGGTCTTTTTCTGCGCCTTAACGCGTCGATCGTAGGCTTCGCCATAGATACGGGAATCCTTGAAACACGTAGGCAATGGGCGCCCGTTGGGGATGGTGAGCCAGAGCCTCAGCATATGGCGTTTCTTTTCCGCTTCTTCCCAATCCTCGAAGGAGGTCCGCCCATGGAAAGTGACATAATTATTGGCGACTAAGATGTCGCCGGGCTTGAGAGGAAACTCCATCGCCATACCGGGCTCGTTGGCGACGTCCTGAGCCATCTGCAATGCTTCCCGCTGTCGCCCGGTCAGCCGTGGCACGTCGGCGAAGCGTTGCGCCGTATGGATATAGCGGTACTTCATATTGGCGGTTATCAGCCCGTTATGACGATTGTAGACAGGCATCACTTCGATGCGAGCACCGTCCGGGCGCTGACCACGGGTGTCGAACCAATAATCCCGCTGCAGCGTTTCCGCGAGGTCCGGCCTTCGGCGGGCAACTTCGTTGAAAATTTCGACCGCACTTACCAGTCGGCTATCGCCACCGGATTTGCCGGTACGTAGGCAATACAGCAGGAAGACGTCGGCCCCGTCATTGTGCCAGGAAATCGGGTCAGCCGTCTGATAGGACCGGATGTTGTCGGTTTTATCGACCGACTGTCCGATATCGCGTACCGAATGGATAAGGTTGCCGGCGCCATCCTGTTTTGCCGATTCACCCATATAGAGACCGAGCCCCCATATCGCGATCTTGCCGGTCTCGTCGTCGAGTTCTTGGCCGGGCAGCCCTTCGATCACCGTAAAGCCACGACCGCCCTCCAAATCGGCATTCAACGCCGCGACATAGGGCCCGAGCGTCGGCAGAGGAAAATCTTCTTTGGTGAGATCGAGTACATTCTTGCCGCTCTGCTTGGCGAGGTCGATGGCCGTTGCAATTTCGGCACGATGGGCATCGGTTAATGGCGCGCGCCAGTCGTCACGGGTCATCATGTCCTCGCCGCGCCATGCAGCGGGATCTTCGTCGAGCGGTTTGGCAGATAATGCGGACATGTGTAAGGAACCTCAGTGTGATGTGCTGATCTATATATCCCCGATCATCAGGAAATCGTAGAGTGTTGGCCGGAAGTCCACATGAGCCAAAATGACGAAAAACCGAGCGAAGAAGAAAAGCGCCGCATCTATATCATCTTTTTTTGCGTTGCTTTGGTAGTTGATCTAGGGATCAGCACGTTTCGCGGCGAGGCGTATCGCCCGACTCTGTTCGGTCTCGCGATAATGATCGCTTCAGTCTTGTTTTTCCTGTGGTCGTGGATACGATCCCGTTAGGCTAAATCAACCCCCTAGGAACAGCCGGCCCACCTCCGGATTGGCGAGCAAATCTTCGCCTTTGCCGGCGAGAGCAATCTGTCCGGAAACCAGCACATAGCCGATATCGGCGAATTCGAGACCCTTTTTTGCATTCTGCTCGACCATGATAATGGTCTTGCCTTCGGTATTTTGCAGGTCGTCGAGAATTTCGAACACCATATCGATGAAGCGGGGTTCCAGGCCGATCGACGGTTCGTCGACCAAAAGAACGTCCGGCTGCATGACTAACGCGCGGGAAATTTCCAGGAGCCGCCGCTCGCCGCCGGAAAGTACTTTCGCCAGTTTGGTGCGCCGGTTGGCGAGCCGATCATATTTGTCGAACACACGCTCTGCAGCTTCTTTGGCGTCCGCTGGCGTATCCATCAGATAGCCGCCCATCCAAAGGTTTTCCTCCACCGTCATATCGGGGAAGATCGACTTGTCCTGCAGGATGTAAGCGATACCGCCTTCTTTGAGTTTGTCTTTGGACGAGAGATCGGTCACATCGAGTTCACCGCCTTCGCGCTGGATATTGATACGGCCGTCGAAAATATTGGTGAAACCGAAAATCGAATGCAGCACCGTCGACTTTCCCGCCCCATTGGGACCGATAAGACAGAGCGATTGGCCTTGGCCGACCTGCAGATTGAAATCGTGAAGAATCTCCATCTTGCCGTATCCGGCATTGAGTCCGTCGATGGTGAGATAGGGATCTTTGCCGGCCAGAGCGGCAATTTCCTCCGGCGAGGGCGCATTCTCGGCAATTTTCTCCGCCTCGCGGACGACGTCCTCGACGGAGATGACGGTGCTAACGCCACCCGACCCGTAGCCGCGAACCGATTCGTTTTCTTGCGTGTCGGCCATTAGTGCGCTCCCAAATAGGCGTCGATGACGCGCTCGTCGTTTTGCAATTCATCCGGCGTGCCGCTGGCGAGTAATTCACCATGGGCGAGACAATAGATGTGTTCGGCCAAATTCATGATCACCCGCATATTGTGCTCGATCACGAAAAGGGTGATGCCCATCTCTTCGTTAGCCCTTTTAAGCCGGTCGATCAGGCCGTTGATCAGCGTCGGGTTAATACCGGCGGTGGGTTCGTCCAGCAACAGGATACGCGGCTCGTTCATCAGCGCCATGGCGAACTCGAGCAGTTTCTGCTGACCGAACGACAGGTCGCCGGAAATCAGAAACCGTTTCTGATAGAGCCCGACGAATTCGAGCAAAGTTTCCGCGCGCTCGGTCAGTTCCGCCGGATAAGGCCGGAACATGTCCGTGAATTTCGCCGTTCGATGTGGCACCGATATCAGCATATTGTCGACGCAGTTCATCTGATTGTAGATCCGCGTTTGCTGGAAGGTACGCACGAGCCCGAGCCGCGCTATTTTCGGGACCCGCAGGTCCTGAATTTCCTGGCCTTCGAATTTGATCACGCCGTCGTCGATCGGATGATAACCGACGATCGAATTGAACAAAGTCGTCTTGCCGGAACCGTTCGGTCCGATAAGCCCGGTAATTTTGCCTTCGGGTACGGTCAGGCTGATGTCGTGATTGGCAACGACACCACCGAAGGATTTGGAGACGTTTTCGACTTCGATAATGGTCGTCATTTCGCCGGCTCCTTCTCCTCGGCGGTCATGCTTTCATCGACCACGAGACCGAATTTCTCCGGCCACTTGTCCTGCGCCCAGCCCATGATGCCTTGCTGGAAAAACACCACGTTGACGACGATCAGGCCGCCGAGCGCGACCCATTGCCAACCCAACATATGGGTCCAGGTGACTTCTTTGATGACGTGGAACAACGTTGCGCCCAAGACCGGCCCCCAAAGCGTGCCCTTGCCGCCCAACAGGGCCATCGCGACCATGAAGATCCCAAAGGTGACCGTGGGGAACGCGACTTCCAGAGGCTCGACGAATCCAGTCATGTTGCCGAACAGTGCGCCCGAGATGCCCAAGAAAAAGGCCGATAGGCTCCAAGCCACCGTTTTGTGGGTCAGCGTATGCAGACCCATCGCTTCGGCCTTTTCTTCATTGTCGCGGATCGCATTGATGGCGAGCCCGAAACGAGTTTGATACAGCCACCGGAAAAACAAGAAGGTGGCTGCGGCCGAGAAGAAACAGAGGAAGTAGTAGAGCATGGCCCGGTCATCGGGCTCGCCGGGATATTTGGGCAGAGCAATGCCGCCGCCGGCGCCGACCCAATCCCAAGCACCGATCAATTCGGCTGCCGAAAGCGCGATACCCAAAGTGCCGATGGCGAAATAGGGCCCGCGCAGGCCAAAAACAATCTGGCTCAACAAAACGGCGAAGATCACGCAGCCGATCCCCGCGGCCACAATTCCGACCGCGAGGCCGGTAAAGTATTGCTCATTGTTGAAGACCACATTCACCGCACCGGAATGGGCAGTGTAGGTGCCCACGTCGTAGTAAAGGCCGACCTGAACGATGGCCGAGATATACATGCCGATGCCGAAGAAAAATATGTTGCCGAGGGAATTGTATCCCATCTGGCCGCCCATCACGTCCCAGGTGACGGCGAATAGCACCATGATCCACAACAGCGCGATCTGGAAAGAATAGGCGGCGAACAGGAAAGGTGCGGCCAACCCGAAAATCAGGAGTGCGATATAGAACGCCGCGGTATGTTTTTCGGTAATCATTGGACCACCTGTCTGATCTTACTCATCTGATACTGGCGATACATCAACACCAAGACGAGCAGTCCGGTGACGGTGACCTGTTGGAATTCGGCACCAAGCACGAAGCCGCCATATTGTTCGGCGATACCGAGTCCGAAGCCCGCGGTGATGACGCCCGGCAAATTGCCGAGCCCGGCCGCGGTGACGATAACGAACGAACGGATCGAATGGGTGATGCCGTAGAAAGGTTGAAT